>BNTR01000024.1 GCA_025996755.1 Bacteroidia bacterium | reverse complement strand
GATTTGGGCATTGTTGCACAAATTGCGTATGGCGATGGGCACCCGCGATGCACGATACACTTTATCCGGCGTATTGGAACTTGACGAAGGCTTTTTTTCGACAGAAACGCAAGCAGAAGAGAAGCAACAGCCACTGAAACGGGGTCGCGGCAGCCAAAAGAAAAGCAAAGTGTTGGTAATGGCAGAAAGGCGCAACATCGCCCGCAAGTGATACGCAAGGAGGATATTGGTAAGGTACTACCGTGGGTACATATTGCCATTAGCAATGCTAAAAGAATGATACTCAATACATTTCACGATGTCAAGCCGGAGTATTTGCAAAGTTATTTGAACGAGTTTTGTTACACATTCAATCGGCGATACTTTGGCGAACGCCAGTTTGACCGCCTCTTAGTGGCAGGGGTGGCTTATAAAAATGAATTTAGGTATCATATCCGGTAATCATTTAATAATTGTTTCATTATCTCAATCAAAAAATATTCCACTTAATGATTATCAATGACTCTTGCTTCAACACCTTCAAAAGTCAATTTCACAGGCTGAATGAAGCCTTTTTCGTCAAAAATCATTTTTTCTATGCAGGTGGCGCGGTGGTTGCCGTGAGTTTCCTCCAAAGGACGCCGGTGATATATCATATAATAGTCATCGGTGTTGGGAATCTGCACAACGGAGTGATGACCTGCGCCGGTAGCCACTAACGAATCCTGCTGTAAGATTTTGCCAATCCTGTTGAAAGGTCCGAAGGGTGAGTCGGCAATGGCATACGCGACTGAATAGTCAGGTCCTGTCCAACCGCCTTCGCTCCACATGAAATAGTATTTATTGTTGCGTTTCAGCATGAACGGTCCTTCGACGTAGTTTGCGGGCGTTATTTCTTTGTAGATGTCGCCGTCGTCAAAGGCTATCAGTGCCGTGAAATCGCTGTTCAGACGCGCTATATTGCAATGTCCCCAGCCACCATAGTAGAGGTAATACTCATCACCGTCGTGAAACACAAACTGGTCGATGGGTTGAGCACCGTTTACAATGTCGTTGATAAGCGGTTTGCCCAATAAATCGCGGTAAGGACCTTCCGGGCGGTCGCTCACTGCCACACCTATCCCGCCGATTTCGCCTTCGTGCACATCGTTAGCCCCAAAGAAAAAGTAATATTTCCCATCTTTTGAAATGACTGATGGTGCCCACATCGCTCTTTTTGCCCATTTCACGCTCGTGGTATCAAGAATGCCGGCGTGTTTTGTCCATGTTGTCAAATCTTTGGATGAAAAACAGTCGAAAAAGGTTTGCCGGTCGTAATGGTCGCTCCACGTGGGGTATATCCAGTAGGTATCGTCATAGATAATTCCTTCGGGGTCGGCGTACCAACCGTCAAAAAGGGGATTACCACTCATCACAACGGGCTTGGAGCCGCAGGCAGATAGCAGCACGGCTGCCAACAAACAAGGTATTAAAGACTTCATAATCACTGAAATTTTCTGCAAAGGTACGAAAAAAACAGTATGTATTTTTTATGTTAAATTTTCAACAAAAGCATTGTTTATTTAAAAACATTTGCTACCTTTGCCGCCAATAATAATTACAAATAATTTTAAAAATATCAGATTATGAAACACAAGTTCAAAAATGGCTCATTTGCGTTGCTTTTAAGCGGCGTTCTCCTCGCGTGGGGGGGGGGATTGCCCTAAGAGCCGAGTCGCCACAGGCGGCTAAAATCGCCTTAAATGGCGTGGTGTCTGATGCGGATGGTCCAATCATCGGAGCCAGTGTGAGTGAAAAAGGCAATGCCAGTAACGGAGTTGCCACCGACGTGGACGGACGATTTACCATTAGGGTGTCGTCCGATGCTGTGTTGGTAGTGTCTTATTTAGGTTATGCCACGCAAGAGGTTGCTGTGGGTGGCAGAACAAGTATTAACATTACATTGTCGGAAGACACGAAAGTTTTATCCGAAGTGGTAGTTACTGCCCTGGGTATCAAACGGGAAGAGAAAGCGTTGGGCTATGCCGTACAAAAAGTGGATGGTGAAAAACTGTCTGTCGCTAAAGGCGTAAATGTGGCTACCTCCCTGACGGGAAAGATTGCGGGGTTGAATATAAGCAATAGTACGGAATTTGCGGCTTCACCCTCGCTTTCTTTGCGTGGATACTCACCATTGTTGGTGGTGGACGGTATTCCTCATTACAATGTTACGCTGGCGGATATTCCGGCAGATGACATCGAATCCATCACTGTGCTGAAAGGTTCGACAGCATCGGTGCTTTACGGCTCGCGTGGTGGCGGTGGTGCCATCATGGTAACGACCAAAAAAGCGCAGAAAGAAGGCTTGGATATATCGGTAAACAGTAACACGATGTTTCATGCCGGATTCCTGAAATTGCCGGAGGTACAAAATTCGTACAGTTCGGGCGCGAATAGTAAATATGCTCCGGGAGACTATGTGTGGGGTGACAAATTGGACATCGGCCGTACCGCCAGACAATACGATCCCTATACCTACGAATGGTCGGAACAACCTCTGATTTCCGCAGGGAAAAACAACTTTGACAATTTTCTTCAGCAAGCCCTTGTAACGAACAACAATATCAGTGTTTCGCAGAAAGGAGAGTATGGGAGCATACGCGCTTCATTAAATCACGTCTATAACAAAGGCCAATTTCCGAATAACGAGCAAAATAAGTTTTCTTTTTCTGTCGGAGGGACTATGGATTATAAAAAATTCCATTTGGACGCCGGAATAACTTACAATAAGAACTCTTTTTCCAATAACACCGGAACAGGATATGGCGTAGGCAGTTATATGTACAATCTGCTTATCTGGACAGGAGCCGAATACGATATTCGCGACTACCGGAATTACTGGCGGGCAGGTAAGGAACACTCCGAACAAAACTGGATGGATGAATATTGGTATGATAATCCCTATTTCCTTGCTCACGAAAGGACCAATGCTAATCACTATGACCTGACAAACAGCTATTTTAATCTCTCGTATGATTTGACGGACTGGCTCAAGGCTGTGGTGCGGGTCGGTGCCGACGTTTATCGTAGCCGTACCGAATTCAGGCAACCTATCAGTTCCAGAAGTAATCCGAAAGGCAGTTATTCTCTGACAAACAATTCCGGTTACAGTACCAATGACGATGTGATGCTGCTGGCGGATAAACGATTTGGCGATTTTACGGTGGATGGATTTCTCGGCGGTTCCATTTATTTTCGCGAAACAGACGGACATTCTTCTGCCACGAATAACGGATTGAATATGCCGGGATTTTATTCGTTGAATGCTTCCATTGACCCTGCGTCCACCTCTTCTTCTGTCACTAAACAGCAGACAAACAGTTTGTATGGAAAAGTAGGTGCGTCGTGGAAAAGTACGATTTTTCTGGAAGTAACCGGACGGAATGACTGGGTATCCACGCTGGCTAAATCCGAAAGGTCGTATTTTTATCCTTCGGTGTCGGGAAGCGTCATCCCGTCGGAATTTATCCCTTTGCCGGATGTATTTAATTTTTGGAAACTCAGGGGTTCATGGACACAAACTAAATATCCGGCCGGTGTTTATGATATCAATTCAACCTATTCAATATCCCGGAGTTACTGGGGTGATATGACGGCCACATTCTACCCGAAATCCATCCGTGATATTACCCTAAAACCCAAAGCATCGAAGTCTTACGAACTTGGAACGGAATTTCATTTCTTTGAAAACCGTTTAAAATTGGATGCCGCCTACTATCACAAACTTGAATATGATTTACAGACACAAGCGCGAATGAGTTATGCCAGCGGTTTTGAAACAACCCTTATCAATTATGGCGAGCAACAATTAAGCCGCGGAGTAGAATTTTCCGTAAGCGGCGACATTTTCAAAGAAAAGGATTTTGGTTGGAACTCCACTTTCAACTGGGCGGCAGACCGTTACTACTACTATAAGGTAGATGAACAATATTCTACTAAAAGACCGTGGGTGGCTGACGGTAAAGACTGGTGGTGGCTGGATATGAATGATTGGGAAAAAGACTTCCGTTTTTCTGACCCGGATGTTGGTCGGGAGAATATAAATTCTCCATCCATACGGTATGTCGGAGTTAATCTCAAGTTAAACTTTTAAAATAAATGAATATGAAAAGAATAAATAAATGGAGTAGCATGATGATGATAGCTCTCCTCCCATGTTTAGGATGCAGTACGTTTGATGACATGAATACAAATCCGGATGCATCCACCGGTACTACTTCCGCCATGTTGGCTACGGGGCAACTCAAGGATATGCTAAGTAAAGGAGAGAATAAAAGCTATCATTATGATCACATGTTAAGCAAGCATATTGGTTGGGGTGAATTACAAGAAGATTATCAATACAATCGTATTGACCGGACAGGATTTGGTGTTTATACCGGTTTGACCAACTGCCTCAAGATGGTGGAATTGGCAGCCGATATAGATAAAGAAGCATACCGGGGTTTGGCGTTATTTATAAAAGCATTTCGCCTGTTCGATTTGTCTTTGTCGCTGGGCGATATCCCTTATTCGGACGCCTTGAAAGGGGAAGAGGGCGCTACGAAACCCAAGTATGATACGCAGAAAGATGTCATGTTAAATATTTTGAACGATTTGGATGAGGCTTATGCCCATTTCTCCAAAGCAGGCAGGGCGTTCGCGGGTGATATTGTTTACAACGGGAATCCGGAAAAATGGAAGGTAGCTACCACTGCTTTTCAATTGAAGGTACTGATTAATCTCTCGAAAAAAGAATCCGATGCCGACTTGAATATCCGGCAACGGTTTGCAAAGATTGTCGACGAACGCCCGTTAATGGTATCCAACAGCGATAATTTCCAGTTGGTGTATGGTACAAAAGCGTCACAAATTTATCCTTTGCACTTATCGAAGAACAGATTTCTGATTTATCCGGAACTTTCAACGACGGTCATTGATCCCTTGACGAAATATGGTGACTACCGTCTGTTTTATTTTGCCCAGCCGGCTAAAGCGAAAACAGAGAGCGGAGTGGCTGCGGACAGTTGGGATGCTTACATTGGCATTGACCCGTCCCGCTCGTTTGCCGAATTGGGCGCATTATACACAACCGGAAATACGAGCAATCTCAACCTGCGTTTTTACGAACTCGAAACCTGTCAGCCGACCATTCGTGTAGGATATGCCGAGCAACTCTTTATCCTGTCCGAAGCCTGCCTGCGTAAATGGATTACGGGAGACGCGGCGGAGTATTACCGCAAAGGCATTGAAGCAAGCATGAAGTTCACAGCCGGTTATACGCCCGACAAATCCGACTACCATCACGACCGGATAATTACGGACGACTATATTCAGAATTTTCTGACTAATCCCGACATTCAGTTGGCGGCGGATGATAACGCTTTTGAAAGTAACCTGAATAAAATCATTACGCAAAAGTACCTCAACAGTTTCATGCATTACACGTATGATAGTTATTATGAGTACCGGCGGACAGGTTATCCTCTTTTGCCGATTAACTCGGCTACAAATCTGAATACGATGTCGGACAGAATGCCGGTGCGGTATATGTATGAACAACGGGAGTATGATTTCAACCGGGAAAATGTGGAAGAAGCCATACAGCGGCAATTCGGCGGCAATGACGATATCAATGAATTGATGTGGATTCTCAAATAAAAATTGATTAATGAAAAAAAAGTCTTATCTTTGTGCTTCAAAGGTAAGGCTTATTTATAAACTTATAAAAATGAAAACATATAAACAATTATTTTACTTATTGTTGCTTGCTTTGACAGTGGTTTCCTGTACGCAGGAGAAAGAAACGGCACTGAAGGCGGAACAAAAAAAGATGACGTTTGCCTTCCTGACAGACATCCATCAGAACAAACAGAACAGCCACGACCGCGCTAACGGTCTGAAACAGGCATTGGAACGAGTGAAGGACACCGCGGCGGAGTTTATCCTTCTGGGCGGCGATTTAGTAGACATCAGCGGCATGGGCGATGCCATTACCCGCGAACAGGCAGACAGCATGTTCACGGCTTTCAAGCAGGCGATGGACAAAGCGAAGCTACCCTACCATCCGACTATCGGCAATCACGACCGTTATTTTGACCGGGAAGCGGGATTCGTCGTGGGCGACGAGCTATTCAAATCGCACTTTGGCCCTTCCTACTACACTTTTGAGCGGAAAGGCGTGCGCTTCTTCATCCTCAACTCCGTACAAATAGGCGAAGGCAGCGATCTCACCATCGGCAAGGATGAGTTGGCATGGTTGCAACAGGAGTTGGTACATGTTCCGTTGGCTACGCCCATTGTCGTTGTTACGCATGTGCCCGTTTATTCCCTCTACTACCCCGTGGTGGAAGGAACGTTCAGCCCACGTGATGTGATATATAATTACAAAGAATTGCTCGGCGCATTCCGTGAGCACAACCTGAAACTCGTTTTGCAGGGACATCAGCACCTGTACGAGGAAATCTATTCGCAACGTGTGCAATACATCACCGGCGGAGCAGTCTGCGCCAACTGGTGGAGCGGTTCATTCTACGGGACGGAGGAAGGCTTCCTGCTTGTCGATGTAAGCGAAGCCAATAAGTTCACATGGGAGTATGTAGATTACGGCTGGTCACCGAGATAAAGCGGATTTGCCACCGGAAAAGACGTAATCCGCAACCGGGCGGCACCCATCGGCACGAGTTCTATATCGTCTTCCTGCGCTGATTTCACACAATCCTGTTCGGGCAACACGCCGCATAAGCCGTGTTCATCTATCGTCCACGAGGGCACCTGTCGCCCTTTGGCTTTGATGATGAGGGGCGAATTTTGCTGTGTGAACGGGAAATTGTCTGCCGACCACGCCCGTTTTTCCACCTGAAAATCTTGAAACGGTTGTCCCTCTTTCAATACTAAGGCGTAGTTCCACGCGCTCGCCGGATAAATCTCATACGAGGGCCACTTCTCAGGGTCGACGGATTCCTGCCAGCGGGAATCGCCGATAGCGGACTGCTTGCTATCCACTTTTCGGTAGTCTTCCTTGATGTTGAGCGAGAGCGTGAGCGGTCCGTAGTTCACGCTGACGCTGTTTTTATTTGCTTGCCACGTTTGCAGCGCAAAATCCATCGGCACGGTGAGCGTCACCACGTCGCCGTTTTTCCACTCGCGCCGGATGCAGGCATATTTTCCTGCCTCCAACGTCGCGGTCGAGGCTTTCCCATTGATTTTCAGTTGGGCATTTTTCGTCCACGAGGGGATGCGCAGGTAGAACGGGAAGGCGACCTTTTTCGCTGTCTTGACCGTAAACCGTATTTGGTCGTCAAACGGGTAGTGCGTGTCTTCGATAACCGCTATCTCTGTGCCGTTGCCCACCGTCACGGTTGCCTCGCAGGCACCGTAAATAGCAGCAGCGATGCCATTGTCGGGAGTTACCAATACCAAGTTTTCGACGAAATAGGGCCAGCCTTGCGTGTGATTGTGCTGACAGCAGCGGCTGCTGAACGGATTCATCGCCAAAAAAGGACCGCCGTTATCAATACCCGGATGATGATTTTCCGAATCGCTAATGACGTGATTGGGGCAGGTGATATAGCGCAATGCCTTGAAATCGGGCATCACCGCCGCCGGATAGGAGTTGAACGCCACATTTTCGCAGTGCTCTGCCCACAGCGGGTCGCCGGTGTAGCGCAGCAGCATCTCGTCGGATGCCATCTGTTCCACAAAGCCGCAGGTTTCCGTGCCCTGATGCGGGTCGGTGTGCCCTACCCTCGCATTTTCGTCGGCACCAAACATCCCTCCGGACACCTGTCCGAAGAGGCGACGGATGAGTTCGTGGTCGTTGTAGGTGGCGTTCAGATGCGCCGGGTCGTGGGTCAGCATATAATATTCTGCCGGCTCGCGAAAGCCCTGAGCGATATTCACATTGTGCCAGTTGGGCAGCGAAGCCTCCTGCATCCAATTGGCGGTGTTGCGATGAATTTTGTGCACCAAATCGAGCAGGAAAGCATCTCCTGTGATGTTGTAGAGCCAATATACGCTGTACATATTATCCCCGCCGCGGGAGTTTTCCCAGTAATCTTCCAAAAACTTTTCGTCGGGCACGGTCATCTGCCATTTGAAATAGTTGGTCATCAGGCTGATAACGCGCGGGTCGTTGGAATATTCGTAGTACGATTGCAGGCACCAGAGCATAATCATATTCGCCCACAACTCTCTTTTGCCGTTGCGTTCGTTCACGGGACCGAAATAGCCGTCCGGCTGTTGAGTTTTGAAAACGGCTTCAATCCATGTTTTGGTCTCTTGCAGCATCTTCTCATCTCCTAAAATATAGGCGATATTGCCGTAGCCTTTGAGCCAGTAGGGGACTTCTTCCCAGCCGTTTGCGCCTCCGGTACTGAGCCAAGCGTTGTTTTTCTTATCAAGCCACGCGCTGATTTCGCCAAGTTGCCCCGTCAAGCCATCGCGCTGCAATTCCAGATACCGCTTCAGCCAGCCGTTCGGCTTCACCTTCCCCACCGGCAATTTGATGAAATGGTCGGGCGCGAGCGGTGGCAGATTGCCCTTGTAGTGGCTGTTGCTCGCTTCCACGGACGGTCGGGCAACGATGGACACCTCCCTGTCGGCGGCTTCCGTCGTAATCACCAAATCCTTCCCGCGTTTCAAAGCCTCGTGAGAGATAAAATAGCCGTCAAGGGGCTGCTTGTCGTAAGCGATGGAGGCTATTTTCTGCCCCCTGTTCTTCTTGGAAATCGAAAAGCGGGTGTGGTCGTCCAGCGTGAAAACGACCTTGTCGAACAGCGGCACAGATATGATATACTCGGCATCGGCAGGCGAATAGGGATAGATGCCGATGGCGTTGAAGACATACCACGACGACATTTCCCCCGCGTCGTCCATTCCGGCTAATGCCAATCCGTGCTCTCCCATCCCGTAAAAATGATTCATAATGCTGTCTAACAGCACCTGCGACTTCTCCTGCTTGTCGATGAAATAATACAGGAACGGAAAACTGTGGTCGGGCTGATTTCCCTGACAGTATTGACCGATGAAACCTGACAAATTGTAAGCCTCATAGCCTTTCCAGGGGACGGAAAACAGCGAATCCACCTTGTTCTCAAACGCCTTTTCGGAGGGATAAAGAGCAATCAACCCCTTCGTGTCGTGCGGGGCAAAAAAGGAGGACTGCCAAGCATTTGCCTCGCGATACATATATTCGTAGTAGGGAACGTAGGGGTCAAATTTCGGAATCCACTCGCCGCTCGCCAGCCGTCCCCGCATCAAGCCGGTGGACGGGTCGAAGAGGTTTTTATAGTTGCCCGTCCGCTGCGCCAGAAGTTCGTAATTAGCCTTATCGTCTAATGCTTTTGCCAGCAGCGACACCGCATAATCATCGTAGGCATATTCGAGCGTCTTGGTAACGCCCGCCGCCGCCACCGTTTCAAGCACCGGATGGGGGAGGTCAGGCTCGGCGATATAGCCTTTTTCCATATATTCGTTCAAACGCGGGCGACTGCCACCCTCAACGGTGGCGTTGCGCAACAATAATTGATAGGCTTTGTTCACGTCGAAGCCGCGCAAGCCGCGCAGATAGGCTCCGGCAACGAATGCCGAAGCGTGGTCGCCGTGAAAGAACGTAGGCATAAAGCCGGTATGTTCGCCCTTGTCGGTAACGGAATTTATCACATCCACAGCCACTTGCGGCGACAGCATCCCCAACAAGACCAACTTGTTGCGATAATCGTCCCAAAACGATGGGTCGGTATAGTAGCGAAAACCTTTATTGACCACCTTGCCCGTCACGTCTGTGAAGTCGCCGTTGGCATCACTGCGCAGAGCGGGCCAAAGAAACGCGCGGTAGAGGCACGAATAGAAAACCTCTTTTTGTCGCTCACTGCCGCCCGTGACCTGTATTTTGGACAGCAATGCCTCCCACGTGTCGGTTGCCTCATCCCTCACCTGCGCAAACGTCTTTGCTTCAATCTCTTGCACCAAATTGGCTTTGGCATTTTCGATGCTGACAAACGAAAATCCTATTTTCAATTCCAACGGCACATTCTCCGAGGCATCCGCAAAGCGAACCACAGACACCACTTTCGCCTCTTTTCGCAACGAATCAATGCCCGCGATGGCATAGTTCGACACCGCATAAAAATATATCTTCTCACCGGCGTGCTGAAAGCCTTTGAAAGCCTTGTCGCCATCCGGCTGAATGTCCCAGGCACGCACGTGCTCGTTGGAAACCGAAAGGTCTGCCAACAGTTTTTTGCCGCTTCCCGACGGATATTCATATTTATGATAGGCACAACGCAAAGTTGAGGTCAGTTCGACATTGATATTATACCTGTCCAAAAAGACCTGATAATACCCCGGATGCGCCGATTCCTTTGCGTGGCTAAATCCTGAACGGTAATTATCCGGCAACACATCGCCGACAACCGGCAGGAGAGGCACGTGGCAAAGGTTCCAATGCCCCTTGTTGGTGTGCGTGAAGGCATAAATGACCGTGTCTTCATACTGATAGCCCGACCCGCTGTGAAAGAGCGTCACCGGACTGAGTTGCACCATCGCGTTGGGCAGCGATGCGCCCGGAAACACCTCTGCGCCCCAAGTCCGAAACGTGGGCGTGTACCCGATGTCAATACTGTCCCACAAAGTGGCTGTCCCAAATAGCGGATTAGCATAGTCCGTGAGCGATTTCTTACCGCCCGCACAGCCGGTGAGCACGATAAATAGCAATCCGGCAAAGAATGATGTTTTTTTCATTGTATATTTAATTTTAATTTTTAATTCTTAATTTTTAATTTTTAATTCAAAAAGATATTTCCCCGCAGGCAAATGATAAACCGCATCTGCCCCCTGCAAGGCGATTTTCTCGCCCGACGATGCTTTGGCAGATTTCAGCGTGTAGCCGGCAGGCGGCGTGAAATCGGCGGTTGCATTGGCGGGGATGGCGACGGTGTAAGCCACCGCGGTCTTCTTGCGTGCCCACTGCGAGCGAATTTCCCCGTAAGGCGACCGGTAAGACACCGTGGCGTGGGTCAGCCCCGCCGCAAAATGCGGTGCCAACTTGATGTTTTTGAAGCCGGGACGAGCCTCATCCGGCTTGATGCCGCCCAGGGCTTTGAAAAACCAGCCGCCTATCTCGCCAAACATCATGTGATTGTCCGAAATATCGCGCGTGGCTTTCAAATCCCAGTTTTCGAGCAGCGTGGTGGCTCCGTTGGCAATCCACCAGCCCCAACCGGGGTAGGTGTCCTGCGCTGCCAATTTACAGGCGACGTCGGCATAGCCGTTTTCGCTCAACGCATTGAGCACGGCTTTGGCTCCCAGCACGCCCACGTCGATATGAAAGCCATCTTTTTCCACCGCCTGCGCCAAATTCTGCGCCACTTTGGCTTTGCAGTCTTCGGGGACGATGCCCCACAGCAAGGGCACGCTCAATTCGGTTTGCGTACCATTGGCATAGATGCCCGCCTCGCGATTGAGGTATTTATCATTGACCGCGGTCTTTATTTTTTCCGCCAGCGCGGTATATTGCGCGTAATCCTGCTGCCTGCCAAACAGTTGCGCCGCCTTGGACAATATCAGCGCGTCGGTGTAATAATAAATCGACGAGGTGAGTTCGAGCGACGAGCGCGATTTCACGGGCACCCAGTCGCCCCGTGCCCACGAGGTCAAGCCGTCGGGACTGTTGCGGGTGATGTAATCGACATAACGTTTGATGTTTTCGTAGCAGTCGGATAGCAGTTTGCTGTCGCCGTAAAACAAGTAAATGTTCCACGGGATAATCGCGATGGTGCTTGTCCAGTCCACGCCGTTGTCCGTTCCGTAGCCCCAGCCGCCGGTGGGGATAATGTCGGGGAGCACGCCGTTGGGTTGCTGCTCGTCGCGGTGGTCTGCCAGCCATTTTTCGTAGATAGTGATAGCCTCGAAATTGAACAGACCGGTTTCAATGCCGAGATGCCCGTCGCCTGTCCAGCCGTTTTTTTCGCGCTGCGGACAATCGGTGGGGATACCATATAAATTGGACAGGTAGGATGCGTTGGTGGCGCGCCACAACTTGTTTATCAATGGGTTAGAGGTGTCGAGTTCGCCCACGGGCGGCACGTCGCTGTGCATAAAATAACCCGTGAGGCTCTCCTTAGTCAGTTGCACCGGCTTATCGGTCGTTACCTCCACGTAGCGAAAACCTTTGTAGTTGAATTTTGGCATAAACTCCTCCGTGCCTGTGCCAGCGAGCGTATAAATATCCGTTTGGAAAGGGTCTGTGTCGTCTTTCGGGCGATGATAGACGTCGATATTCGACATATCCGCACGTCCGTGAGCATCCAAGCGTTCGGTGTGTTTCACGCGCAAGGTGGTGCCTGCGTCGCCTTTCACCCGTATTTTGGTTACTCCCGCAATATTGCGCCCAAGGTCGAATAAACAGGTCGTGTCGTTGATTTTTTTGACGGATTGCGCCGCAATTTCCTCCACATTACGAATGGGGTGCAGTTGCTGCGACACGATGTTGTCGGACGGAGCCGCGCGATAGCGCACGCCGCGCCATTTGGAGTCGTCAAACTCGGCGGTGTTCCAGCCTTGTGATTCCAATCGGGCATCGTAATGCTCGGCGGTGTAGATACTGTTGAAAACCAATGCGCCGGTGGCTGTTTTCCAGTCCCTTTCGGAAGCAATGGTCGCCACAGAGCCATCGGCATAAGTGATGCGCAAATCCAAGCAGAAAGCGGGGCGATTGCGCCACGGGGCACGGTCGAAGTCCCACACGCCAATGGATTGGTGGTTATACCAGCCATTGCCCAGCAACACGCCAACGGCATTTCGCCCTTGCCTGAGATGGGCGGTTACGTCGTAAGTAACATACAATGTGCGGCGGTCAAAACGGGTGTACATCGGGTCGAGGCGATGGTCGCCCACCTTCTCGCCATTGAGATACAATTCATACAATCCGGCAACGGCAATATACGCACGCGCCGACTTGATTTCCTTTTCAACGGGAAACGCCTTGCGAAAATACGGTGCCGGCTTGAAGTCGATGCCGTGTCCATCGCTAATCCACGCACCTTGCCAATGATTGCCGCGCACACCGGTCTCAAACGATGCCACTGCGGATGAGTGCTCCACATCGTCGTTGTCCCACGTGCTCACGCGCCAATAGTATTTTGAAAACGGTTGAAGGTTCGCGCCGCCACAAGCAACCAGCATCCGGTCGAATGCCTGTTTCTGCGAATCCCAAACGCCTCCCCGACCCTGCGCCACAGCCAGCGAATCGGTGCCCACAACAACGCGATACGCCTTCTGCACAGCACCATACCGCGCATCATCCAACCGCCACGACAAGCGAGGCGCCTCCACATCCACCCCCAGAGGATTGGCAAGGTGCTCACAACGCAACCCAACGGGGTTTTGAGCAACCAAAGCCGTTGAGGTGAGCAAATAAAAAAATGTAAGTCTGTGTTTCATAATAAAAAATATTTCACGCCCCAAAGTTAAGCAATAAAAAGCAAATAAAAGCATCCATTTTTGTCAAAATTGTGTAATTTTCTACCAAAATTTGACCGATTGGGCATGTATTTGTATCTTTGTCGAAAAATAAGGTTCGGCGCTTAGTCTGAACCTTGATTTTAATAAGATTAAGAAGATTACCAAGACTGTAAAGCATCTTGATAATCTTATTAAAATCGTGGTTCAGACTACTTCTTCACCACCTTCAAAGTCTCATCCCCCACGCGCAGCAGATAAACGCCGCCCACCGCCAGATTGCCAATCGAAATGACGGGCACCGAAAACTGCTCGCTCGTCAAAATCCCGCAGTCAAACCACTTATTCCGCACGCGCACTGCCCAGCCATACAACTTGGAAAGCGGCAGCAACCCCTTTTTTATACTAATAATCTCCTCCGACATATTTTTTATATTCGCCCGCAAAGTTACACATTTTTTTGTAATTGTATGGTATTATATTCGTTATTAAAAGTCATAAAAAAGCAGTATCTTTGCATCGAATTTAGAAAAAAATATTTATGGAAACAATAGTTTTGAATGTCCCCAAGGTTGGAAACAGCCTTTCATTTGATTATTCCGTTTATTTGGCGGCAAAGTTATACGAAGATGCGCTGTTGTCTGCCGGTCAGGCATCGGCGGTAGCCAAATTTTTTGTACCTTTGCAGCCGAAAAAAAAAGACAAATGATGGAACAGAAAAACGAACAAAGACAAACACAAACAGCGGCGGAAACGCCCGAAAAAAACCTGCCTTTCTTTGCGGTAGGGGCGTTATTCATTGCATTGAGCCTCTTCCTGTCCTTCGCGCCCGGGGTGATACGTAGCTGGGGGCTTAACTACATCGCCTTTTTCGACCCTTGGGTCATTGGCTTGTTCTACGTGTTATTGGTGTGCTTCTGGCTCCCGCAAACCAATCAGTGGCTGGTGACTCAAATTACGGCACTCAGTAAGACACCAATCATTTCGTTTCTTGGGAGGCACCGCTACGTGCTGTTTGCCGTCCTCAGCCTCGTTGCCGTTGGCATTTTTCGTTTATTGAGAATCAAATATATTTTGTTGGGCGATTTGGCGATTCTTCCTCTTGTCATTGAGCGAGGGGAAATATATCGAAATGAATATCTCACCATGTGGTCTATCGGTCAGTTATATAAACATTTCAATTTCACGGGCGTGGACGCGGTGCGGTTGGTCGATGACATCGCGGGGGGCTTATTTGTCTTCTTCGCACTCTGCACAGCTAATCTTCTTGGCAATACGTTTCTGAAACGCGCGGCAGCCTTTATTATTTCGACGCTCTCGTGCACGATATTGCTCCAATTTTGCGGCTACACGGAAATCTATGCCGTGCCGGTGCTCTTTTTGCAACTTTACCTTTTCACAAGTTTGTTGTGCCTCAAAGATAAAATTCATATCGCGGTACCGGCGTTCATTTTACTGTTGGGCATTGCTTTTCACTTGCTGCTGGTTGCGCTGTTGCCCTCGCTGGTGTTCTTATTCTACGGCAAGGTGCTTTGGAAACACCCGTTTTTCAGAAGTAGGAAAACAATTTGTGGGCTTGCAGTGCTCTCGCTTCCTGTTGTGTATTTTGCGTTCCAAAAATTTCTTCTGCCGGCGATGCTGCCTTTGGAGGCGGCAGACGGGATGACGGTGTTTTCAATCGCCCATTTTAAGGAATTTTTCAACTCGCAACTGCTGGGCGGTGGCATCGGTTTTTTGATATGGCTGATGATTTTGGTTTACAGCATCGTTTTCAAACTGAAATACAACCTCATGTCGTGGTTTTTTCTCGTTGCATCGCTCACCATTGTTGGAATGATGTTTGTTTTTGATAATGCCAGAGGCAGCGGCGATTGGGATATTTATTCCTTTGCCGCCGTGGTGTTCAATTTAAGCAATGCAGGTGTCTTAATGGGGGGAGGGGTACAAGAAGAACGGGTTTGCAAAAACCTCCAATACGGCATGTTGATGCTCGCGGGTTTTTCCGTCCTGCACACGTCCGCATGGCTATCACTCAACAAAACGGATGCCTCAATAAAGTGGGTGGAATTTAACTTTGCGACCGAGCCAATGCTCAGGGGAGACAATGCGTTTGTGCTTGGCGACGCATTATCCGGCAATAACCTTGCGGAGGCACTAAAATGGTATGATAAAAGTTATAGAGAGGGAAACAGCAAAGCCGGATTTAAATACGTAGCCCTGTTAGAGAAGTTGGGCAGAAATGAGGAGGCACTAAAATGGTGTGAGCAAAGGTATAGTGAGGGAGACCACGCAGCCGGACTTAAATACACACTCCTATTACAGAAGTTGGGCAGAAATGAGGAGCACTTGATTATTACTGAAAAACAGTATAAGGAGGATAAAGGACCTGCTACTGCACATAATTATGCGAATACGTTGTTGGTCCAGTTAGACAGAAAAGAAGAGGCTTGCGCTATTTTGGAAGAGAACATTAAGGAATACCCGGCCTATCCCCCCTCTTACCTTCTTTTGATAGAAGTCTATATTGAGAAGCCCGATTATGATGCCCTCTATCTGGTTCTTATACAGATGGAACAAGCCTACAAACAGTTTCCGGAGGGATTTACGCGGCGAGTGACGCAAGAGCGATTGGATGCTTATTGGGGGGCACTTGCCGAACTTAGAACAATGCGGGCGGCGAGGCGATAGCATTTTGCCGTATGAATTTTTTTCGTATCTTTGCAAAAATTTTAATATTTATAACGATGTCAATTAAATCTACTTTTTGCTGCTTATTGCTTGCCGGCAATTGCTTGTCGGCATCGGCGCAGCCCGAAATCGTCAAAAGCAACTTTGCGTTTGCTGAAAAACAGTTGAGCTATTCGCTCGAACAGGTGAAGGCGGCGACCACCGACCGAGTGAATAACCCGCGCACCATCAAGGACGGCAACCTGTCGCTGGCTCCGGCGTGGGAGTGGACAAGCGGCTTCTATCCGGGCATCCTGTGGTATATGTATGAATACACCCGCGACCAGAAATGGGCAGACGAGGCGCGGCACTTCACCCAACTGACTGAAAGTCAGCAATATGTGAAAAACACGCACGACATGGGTTTCAAGATGTATTGCGGCTACGGCAACGGCTACCGTCTGGCGGGCGACGCAGGCTACCGCGATGTGCTGATTCAGTCGGCAAAAACGCTCATCACGCGCTACAACCCCACCGTGGGGCTTATTCGCTCGTGGGATTTCAACAAAGACAAGTGGCAATATCCGGTCATCATCGACAATATGATGAATCTCGAACTGCTGTTTTGGGCAACCAAAGCAACCGGCGACTCCACCTATTACCACATCGCGGTCAATCACGCCAAAAAGACGATAGAAAATCATTTTCGGGACGACAACAGTTCGTTTCACGTGGTCGATTACGACACCATCACCGGCAATCCGCGCCTGAAACAGACCCATCAAGGCTATGCCGACGGGTCGGCGTGGGCACGCGGACAGGCTTGGGGGCTTTACGGCTACACGATGTGCTACCGCGAAACGGGCGATAAGGCGTTTTTGGAACAGGCACGAAAGATTGAAAAATTCATCTTCGCGCACCCCAATATGCCCAAAGACTTGGTGCCCTACTGGGATTTCAACGCTCCGGACATCCCTGATGCCCCCCGCGATGCCTCCGCAGCCGCCATCTGTGCCTCCGCACTGTACGAACTGAGCACGTATGTCGCCCAAAAAGAGGCAAAAGACTGCCGCAAGAAAGCAGACACAATCATCAAAAGCCTGTCGTCGCCCGCCTATCGGTCGCCGCTGAATGAAAACTTCGGCTTCCTGCTACTCCACAGCACGGGCGCGAAGCCGTCGAACACGGAGGTGGATGTGCCGCTGATTTATGCCGACTACTATTTTTTGGAGGCGTTGCTGCGAAAGAAATAACAGGAAAATGGCATATTCCTGCCCACGACAAAAATAGAATTTTAGTTAGAAACCTGTTAAGTCTTAAAGACTTAACAGGTTTTTCCATTTTAATGTTAAATTTTCAGCAAAAGTATTGTTTATTTAAAAACATTTGCTATCTTTGCACCCGAATTGTTGTAGTGACAATTCACAAAAAAAATATTGACAAATTTAAACTAAGTTTTATGAGAAAAACATTTAAAAACTTTGCAAACTTACTGCTTTTAAGCGGTATGTTCATCGCGGGGGGGGGGGCAAACAGCCTAAGAGCCGAGGCTCCTCAAGACGCAAAAATCGCCGTAACAGGCGTGGTGTCCGATGCGGAAGGTCCCATCATCGGAGCCAGTGTGACGGAGGCAGGCAATCCGGGCAACGGAACTGCCACCGACGTAGAAGGCAAATACTCGCTCAGAGTATCGCCAAACGCCACCATTGCGGTGGCGTATCTGGGTTATTCGACCCAAGAGGTGCCCGTGAACGGGCAAACAACAATCAATGTTGCTTTGGCGGCAGATGCAAGTAATCTGGACGAAGTGGTGGTCATCGGCTACGGCTCGCAAAAAAGAGCCGAACTGACAAGTGCCATTGGAAGCGCGAGCGGCAAAGTGCTCGAAAACCGTCCTATCGCCACTATCGGCGAAGGTCTGCAGGGCGTGATTCCCAATTTGCAGATTGTGCCGGGCGGAACAGCACCGGGGCAGGGAGCCTCGTTCAACATTCGCGGCTATACGTCGCTCAACGGTGGCGGTCCGCTTATTCTGGTCGATGGTGTGGTGCAAGACCCCAATCTGGTGAATCCGAATGATATCGAGAGCGTGTCGGTGCTTAAAGATGCCGCTTCCTCAGCTATCTACGGTGCGAGAGCGGCTTATGGGGTAGTCCTGTTCACCACTAAGAGCGGGAAAAAGAATCAAAAGCCTACGTTCAATTTTTCCTCCTCATGGGCAACATCCTCGCCCATAAATGTGCAACACTCCATGAATTCGCTGGATTATGTGAACCTTCTGAATATGGCTGCCCGCAACGAAGGAGTAGGAGACATCTTCGATGCAAATTGGGTAAGCCATGTCAAGGCGTACAATGATGACCCTGTGAACAATCCTTCGGTGTTTCTCTCTCCTACTTCTAGCCTTGAATTGGGGGGGGCGACCAACAAATACGCTTACAGCGGCAATACGGACTGGGCAGATGTAGCGTACAAAAACGGAGGGCAGCAGCAATACAGCATTAGTATGAGCGGTGGTTCTGAGAGTACGCGCTATTTCGTTTCTTACGGATTTTTGGAACAGCAAGGTATATTAGCCACTTATGACGACAGTTATCAGCGACATACCATCAATATGGACTTGACGACCGACATAAACAAATGGCTCACCTTCGGGGCAAAAGCCAAATATACATACGGTTACGAAGACCATCCCGTGACAATGCCAGGTTCAGGGTTAACTGCCACCGGAGGAGTAGTAAAAGACGACTTGCCGCCAATTATGCCGATACGCCACCCCGACGGCAACTATGCCGGACAGGGTGTCTTTACCAATCCGTTTACTGTTGGTGCGTTGGGCGGATACGACCAGAGCAAGGTCAACGACTTGTGGATTACGGGCAAATTGGCATTGCATCTGCTGACCGGACTGAATGTAAATGCCGACTTCACCTTCAACCCCTACTCGTACAATCAGGAAAGCGTAGTGAAGCGATATACGGAAAAACATCTTGATAGAGATGTTGTTTATGCGCAATCGGCAAACAACCAAGGCGTTACAAGAAATAATTCCAACGACTATTACACGGCTGTCAACGTTTACACCGACTATGCGAAGAGTATAGATAAAAACAACTTTAAACTTACCGTTGGCTACAATCAGGAAATTAAGACCACCAAAAGTTTTAACGCCAAGAGAATTGGCTTAATTAATCAGGACATACCGATGTTAAGTCTTGCCACCGGTGCGCAAACAGTGGATGACGCCGCCTCAAGTTGGGCGGTGCAGGGTGCATTCGGTCGGTTGCACTACGACTACGACACCAAATATCTGATTGACATAAACGGACGTTATGACGGCAGTTCGAGGTTCGCAAAAGGGCATCGTTTTGCTATCTTCCCCTCGGTTTCTGCCGCATGGTATCTGAGCCATGAAGAATTTATGGAAGGAACAAGCCACATTTTGAGCGACCTCAAACTGCGTGGCTCTTATGGCAGTCTGGGCAATCAGCTTACCGACGGCAATTTTCTTTATGTGCCGAAATATGGCGTGAGCACTAATCAGAGCTATCTTATTGACGGCGCAAGAGGAGTAACGGTGACAGCACCCGGATTGGTGAGTGCTGATTTCACTTGGGAAAAAGTAACCCAGTGGAATGCTGCCGTTGACTTCGGATTTTTGCAAAGCCGGTTGAACGGCAGCTTCGATGTTTTCACCCGAAATACTATCGGTATGCTCACTGAGTCGCAGGCGCTGCCCGGCGTTTTGGGCACCGGCGCACCGAAAGCCAATGCTGCCGACTTGAAAACAGTGGGATGGGAATTAGAACTCAAATGGAACGACCGCATTAAAAGCATCGGCTTGGACTACCATGCGTCTTTTGTGCTGAGCGATGCGCTGGCGGAAATAACCAAGTATAACAATCCTACAGGAACATTGGCGACAGGACACTACATTGGCAAGCAAATTGGCGAAATTTGGGGTTACGAATCGAACGGACTTTTCCAAAGTGATGACGAAATAGCGAGTGCCCCAAGTCAGAGCAAACTGTACGGTGGCACATGGCTTCCGGGCGATGTGCGCTATGTAAATAAAAACGGCGATGATGTAATCTCAAATGGCAAAAACACGCTTGAAGACCATGGCGACCTTTCCATTATCGGCAATACAACCCCACGCTACCAGTATGGGATTACGCTGGGCGGAGCATGGAAAGGTTTCGACCTCGACATATTCCTTCAGGGCGTGGGTAAACGCGATTGGAATCCCGACCGTCGATTCTATGGCGTAAACGGACAATGGCAGGCTCCGCCAAGGGATATCGAAAGCTATTGGACGGAAGATACTCCAAACGGGTTTCTACCCAAAATGTATCTGGATGGCGGTCGTGGCAACAGGGAGATTAACACCCGTTATTTGCAGGATGCTTCCTATTTGCGCTTCAAACAATTGTCGGTGGGTTATACTCTGCCTGCAAATCTGACACGGAAGGCTTCACTTGAAAAAGTCAGGGTTTATTTTACGGGACAAAATCTGTTTACATGGACTAATTTGTCAAAAATGTATGACCCTGAAATTATCGGTACGGCGGCAAGTAGTACCGGCGTTGCGAACAATATGACCTATCCTGTCGCTCAAGCCTTTTCGTTTGGGCTGAATGTAACTTTTTAATAACTTATAAATAATAACAAAATGAAAGCAAAAAAATATATATTATGCGCCTTGCTGCTTCTGGGGATTCAATCCTGCGATGTAACAGACAGGCTGCCGGAAGATACTTTTACGGATTTGAACTACTGGACTAAGGTAGATGATTTGAAGTTGTACGCGCGCTATTTCTATACCACGCTCTCAGCTCCTCCGGGCGGAGCCGATGGTTATTTGGATGGCAAATCGGATATAACCGTTCCTATGAGTATAGAGTCTGCGTTTTTCAACACAGGTCGCGTGCCAACCGCCAGCGATGGATGGAGTTATGATGACTGGGCGAACATTCGCCGCTGCAACTATTTTATGACCCATTATCAAACAGTGGTCGGCGATGCAGGCGATATCAATCACTATGTAGGGGAAGTGCGCTTTTTCCGTGCGAACGAATACTTCAACAAGGTGAAACGCTTTGGCGATGTGCCCTGGTACGACAAAGACTTGCAAACCAACGACACGGAGTTGCTTAACAAGGGACGCGACGACCGTTTTTTCGTTATCGGAAAAGTGATAGAAGACCTTGAATTTGCTGCTGACAACATGAAAGAGCCTTCAAAGGTTTCCAAAGGACAACTGCATAAATACTGCGCTCTCCAGATGCTGTCGCGCGTGTGCTTGTTTGAAGCGAGCTGGCAAAAGTATCGCAACGCACCGGCAACGACATGGCAACCGCTGATGGAAAAAGCAGCGGCAGCGGCAAAAAAAATCATGGACGACGGTGATTACAGCATTGAGCCGGGAACAGCCCTATCCATGGATGATGACCATCCGCTGATGTATAAAGGCAAGTTCATACAGGAAGACCTCACCGGGGATAAAGAATGCATTTTACCGCGGGTTTATATCACAGATTTAGTGATGCATAACTTGAGCAGAAATCATTCGTATGGTTTGAGCAAAGATTTCATTGAGCAGTTTTTGGACATCGACGGTCAACCCATTGCAACAAGCAGCAGATACCTTGGCGATGACTCCATTATAGCGGAGATACAACACCGCGACCCGCGCCTTTGGAATATGGTAAGCAACCGGTATGTGCCGTATGGTGCTGATGGCGGAGTGCCAACATCACATGTGGTTGAGATTCCGGGCGGTTCGGGTGGAGAACAGAATGCGACGGGTTATTTCTCCGTTAAATTCAGAAACCCCGACCCCGAGCAAACGAATGCGAACCGTGCGACCACCGACTGGTATATTTTCCGTTATGCAGAAACGCTGCTTAACTATGCCGAAGCACAGTTTGAACTGGGGCTGTGCGACCAAACAGTGCTTGATGCCACCATCAACCTGCTTCGCGCCCGTCTTGATTATAAAGATGCCGCCGGTAACGCTATCACAATGGGACATCTCACCACAACTCCGGTTGCCGACCCGTTGGCTACTGTAACCACTGTTGACGGCGAAGAACAACCGCGTTACGGTTACACAGTGGATAATCTTCTGTATGAAATTCGCCGTGAACGCTGTATCGAACTGGCATTCGAAGGCTTCCGCTGGGACGACATCTGCCGCTGGAATGCCGGAGTGCTCATCAACAATCGGAAAACCATGTTGGGAATGGTGGTAAACGCCGATGTAATAGCCTCCTATACAGCAATTAGTGGAAGCAACCCATTTGCATCGTCAAGTTTTTACACAATAAACGATTGGGATGGCAAAACCAAAGATTTATTAAGGGCGTATGATGCAAGTTTAGATGCAACCCGCGCATGGGACGACAAATACTATCTCTCCCCCTTGCCGCAAACGCAGACAACACTGAATCCTAAGTTGGGACAAAATCCGGGTTGGTGATAGAAACGTATCCTAAATGATAGAGAGGGGTTGTTCCGCAGAGGGATAATCCCTTTCTTTGTATGTGGGCATATTTTTACACTATCAGGTAGTTCTTCGTCAGACACCTGTAAAATATTCATTTCCTGCACTTCAAGATTGCCTCCGCCAGCAGCAAATCTTCCGGAGTCGTAATTTTGATGTTTTCTTTGCTGCCTGCCACGATTTGCGGCTCACATTCTAATTTGACCGTCACCACCGACACGTCGTCGGTGTAGTGGGGGGAATCCGGCGCATCGGCGTATGCCTCCCGCAGCACGGGGGCGTGGAACACCTGCGGCGTTTGCACGAGCCGAAATTGCTCCCGCTCCACATCCTTCACCTTGCCTTCCAGCGTGATTTTTCGTAGCGTATCCACCACCGGCACAGCGGGATATGCCGCGTCGTGCCCGGCAGCCGCCTCAAAAACGGAGGCGATAATCTCGGAGGTAACCAGCGGGCGCACACCATCGTGAACAGCCACCAGAGCATCGCTGTCTTTGACCTCCGCCAAGCCGTTTTTTACCGACAGGAAACGGGAATTTCCCCCCGAAACGAGTGTCACGGCGATAGAAAATTTGTGCTCCACGCATAACTTTTGCCAATAGTCCTGCTGTGCGGCGGGCAGCACCAAAATGATTTTCATCTCCGCATCGTAGCGATGAAAAGCCTCAATGGCGTACATCAAAACAGGTCGCCCCGCAAGCAGCAAAAATTGCTTGGGGACATCCGTACCCATCCGCCGTCCGCTTCCGCCTGCCACGATGATAGCATATTTTTTCATGACAAGCCTTCCAGTATTTTTGTCGTTTCTTCACTCACCACAAAGAGTTTGTCTTTGCACACTTTCAGTAGCGCGGTGGCTTCTTTCAGCACGGTGCTCAACTCGTCCACATCCAGTTTATTGCCTTCAATCAGTTGTTGAATTTCCTGCAAACGTCGGAATGCGTCCTTGTACGCCAATTTTTCAAGTTCCATATTTCATTTATTCAGAGCGCAAAGATATGAAAAAAAATTGTACGAACCGCAAGTATCCCCAGGGTCAACGCATAAAAAAAAGGTTCTACTGGGAATTGTGTGGAAAGTAGTAATTTTGCGGCATGGAAAAATATACGGGAAGTCAGATATTAGAGGAGATACTTTTGCCAGTGAATACAGCATGGGAAGTATCGGGAGTTGTCACCGATGAGGTCGCGGGCAACATCTATGTGAAGTTGCGATATCGGTTAGATTATGTGGAAGATAACGGCGCACGTTATTCGATATATGACCACAGGAAAGAGCGGCAGTGGCGCCATTTAGATTTGTGGCAGTACAAGACCTATCTGGTGGCAGAATTGCCTCGATACAAGGATGAGAAGGGCTTTTTTAAGACCGTTTCCATTCCGTGGGCAGAGGAATATGAGCGGATGACGGTATTGCTCGAAAAAAAACAATAGAAACTTTGCTGGCTAC
>BNTR01000023.1 GCA_025996755.1 Bacteroidia bacterium | reverse complement strand
AGTTCCATTATGTGGGGCATCAGTTACGCGATTATTGAGCGGCGGTCGCAAAAACTGCTGCGGCGGATGGTGGCAACGCCGATGAAAAAGTCTAACCTGCTGCTCGCCATGATGTTTGTGCGCACGCTGATGAATATTATTGAGGCGGCGATACTCTTCTTCGCCGTGTGGCTACTGTTCGATATTCAGATTCAGGGCAATGTAGGGGCGTTGTTTACACTCTTTCTGGCGGGCAATATCGCCTTCACGGGCATTGCCGTACTGATTTCGAGCCGCACCTCCAAAACGGAAGTCGGCACCGGGTGGATAAATGCCGTGCAACTGCCGATGATGATACTGTCGGGCATATTTTTCAGTTACCACAATTTTCCCGAATGGAGCATCGGAGCCATCAAAATGTTGCCCCTGACGGCACTGACCGACGGCATCCGCAGCATCTTCAACGAAGGCGCAGGCTGGATGGAGATTATTTCGCCCTCCATCGCCCTCTCCGCGTTTGGGGCGGTCTGTTTCATCATTGGGATGAAGTGGTTTCGGTGGTATTGAGGCAAAGTTGTGTCCTATTAAACCAAAAAGGTCAGAATCGCTTTTCCAATTCTGACCTTTTCTGTCGTAGTGTTTTCTACTTTTGTGGACTTTCGTTTTTGCTGTCCACCCTGCTGAGAGGTCTAATTCTGCCTCTCTGCTTCCTTTGCGATTAGCTTTCATATAATCGCTCACTGTGCCTTTTGTATTCATAATCGTGCTTATTAGTGGGTGCAAAGGTACGAAAAAATTATGAGTTATGAATTATGAGTTATTTTCTTTTTCATGCTGATGTGCTTGATGCCCGCTTCTTCAAATTCCTTTCCAAATGGGATGTACCCCATCTTTGTGTAAAAACCTTTGGCGGTAAGCTGGGCGTGCAGGACGATTTCGGCAAATTGATTTTGTGCGGCAAACGCCTCCACCCGCGTGATGACCTCACGACCGTATCCCTTGCCGCGATATTCTTTCACAACCGCCATCCGTTGCAAGGTGGCAGAGCCGGTGTGCGCACTATTGGGCAGCAAGCGAGCCGTTGCCACAGCCCTGTCGTCGTCGTTATAGAGCACAAAATAGACGCATTGCCCTTCGTGTTCGTCAATTTCGATTTCCGGCGGCACCTGCTGCTCGTCCACAAAAACCGCTTGCCGGATGCGGAGGGCATCTTCATAGATGGGGCTTGTTTTTGCCGCTGCCGTCGGGGATTTTTGTGTATCTAATATCTTCATCAAATAATACTATTATGGATTTTTGATTAATTTTTCAATCGCCGTAATAAATTCAATTGATTGAGGATACAATCCTACTGTTACATCTTTGTCAAAATAAATATACACATCGTAATCTCCACTATGCCTTTTGGCAAATAAATCCGAGTAAAAAGCATTATTTTGAGAAGATAGCAAATTTGTTTTTACAAAATGTAATCCTAACATCTGACGCACTCCGGTATGTGTTTGAGCCTGAATGCCATTTTTGATAAGCAGCGCGGAAACTGCATAATAACAAGCGTAATACATTCGATTGATTGCCGCATTCCAATAGGCATTATCCATCAACAACTTAGCTTCCTGCAAGGTTTGCTGTGCATTTTCCAAGCGTAGTGCAATGACGGCTTTTCGTTCGGTATCATTCATAAAATACGTCCTTCCCGCATGACATTTTTGTAAAATGGCGTAACCCGATGTGTTGTTTCCCATTGTTTGCGCAGTAAAACCAATGGGTTGATTAACACGCCTCTGTCCACTTCAACATCATAAAGCGGAAAGGTTATCGCCTGTTGTTCTTTCAACGTCAGTTTGTCTTTGTCCACCAAAATAAGAATATCAATATCGCTATCCGGACGTGCATCGCCACGCGCCTCACTGCCATAGAGAATGGCAGTAGCATTCGGAGCAACTTGCTTCAGAACTTGTTTTAATGCTTGCACTATTTCCGGTCGCTTCATAATTTATGTTATTTATGCGCAAAGGTAGTGCTTTATTTCTGAATATCCAAATCGGTGTCATTTATAAAATCAAATCACAATTCCAATCCACATCATTAATTTTCGCACCGAGTTTTCGGTAAAAATCAATCGCCGGTTTGTTCCACTTTGCTACTTGCCAACGTGCTCTGTTACAGTTGTTTGCTTTTCCAAGTTCAAGTACTTTATAGATTAGTTTTGTGCCAATCCCCTTGCCTCGATATTCAGGCTGCACATACAAATCGTCCAAATGAATAGCCTTGCCCGACCATGTGTAATAGCAGAAAAACCACGCTGCATAGCCGATGATTTCGCCGGCATCGGTTTCCGCTACGAAACAGTGGAAAAACTCTTTTTCGTCCGTCATCTTCTCCACCGAATTGCACATCTGTTCGGGGCGTTGCTCAAACGCGGTAAATTCCCGAATCAGGCGTATGATTTGCTCAAAATCCGCTGCTTCTGCCGCTCTTATTCTTATATTCATACATCCACAGACATCGCCATTTCTCGATGCAAATTAGGCGTAAGCCTTACATTAAAACGCTCTTTGTAGCCATCTTTTACAGAGATGCGTTCATTTTCGCAATCGTTAATGTGCTCGTCAATGACGTAGCGAAAGGCATTAGTAAGTTCTTGCACTGTTTCGCCTTCAAAAGTGATAAGGTCATTGATGCCCTCTACCTTGCCAAAAAAGACATTGTCCTCGGATGAAAAATGCACCGAGCCTAAAAAACCTCTGTAAGTCAATACGTTATTTATTCTATTCATCATCTTTCGTATTTAAAATTAAACCCCTTGCTGTCAATTCTTTAATCACCAAATCCAACTGATAACTCTTTAATATATTGCCCGGATGCGGTTTGTGCAATTTTATTTTGTGGTCGGCTTTTGCAAAACAAACCCGCGACCCTGCACCCTGCATTTCACTATATCCGAACGATGACAGCAGAGTTCTTAACTCGTTGTATGTGAAATCTTTCGGATAAGACAGCAACCGTATTATCAGCTTATCAATTTTTGGCATATCGTAATTTTTCTGCAAAGGTAATGTTATTTTTGCCAACTTCCAAATGTTTTGGCGTTCTGTTGGAAAAAACAGTCATACTACTCGCCAACAAAAATCGCTTGCCGGATGCGGAGGCAGCCTCATACGATGATTTCGGCTATTTTTTTTCAAAATTCCACCTTATAACTCAAATTCGGCACAGAAATAGACTGCCTGTCCATCTTCACCTCGCCGGTGTGGTAGTAGAGGAAACCATTATTTTCCTGATAGCCGGTGGCGTTCACCATCTTGAATGCAAATTCGTGGGTGAGTGCCTTTTTGTTGATTTTGAAACTCACCGTGTAATCTACCAGAAATGCCGGCTCCATTTGTGCTTGCATAGCCGCCGATTCGTTGAATACGGGGCGTTGTTCGGCTTTCGATGCTTCCAAATCCGCCGGCGTGTAGCGGTCGCCGCCTTGATAGGTCAGGCGGATGTTGGCACCCAGCACGTTTTGATTTTGCTTGCCCAGCATCCATTCCTTGCCGTAGAGGGCGTTTGCCATATAGTTGCGGTTGTTGCGCGTGTCGCGCCAGATGCCGTCGCCGCCGCAGTAGCGCGACTCAAACAGCGATGCCGTTGCCATGTAGTAATACCCGGCGGCAAAGTATCGCTCCAGCGTGAAATCAATACCGTAATTCTTGCCTTTTCCCTTGTTAACCAATGCTTTATCCAAATACCAATCATTATGGTTGATGATAGAAAATGAGCCATTCGCATCAACGGGCACATCGTACAGGTATTGAAAATAGGGTTCTACTTTGAGGTGCATATTGTCCGAAATGTGCCAATCGTAAGCCGCCACAAGGTGTTGCGCTTTCGCAAAATCAAGGTCTTTGTTCACCAACTTGTCGCCCGTGGCAGGGGTGGTGATGAAGTAATAATCCAACTTTTCGTGACGGCTGTGTAGCCCGTAAGCCACTGCCAATGAGTGATTTGTCGCTGCTTTCCATTTCATACTTGCGCGCGGCTCTATCGTGAAATGCCCGTTGAGCATAAAATACTGCGCCGTTGCGCCTGCCTGCACGGTCAAGCGTTCATTGAGGCTGAACGATGATTGGCTGAATGCCGACAGCAGCGTGCTATTGCCACGCCCATCGGCAATCTCGGCAATTGGACGTCCGGCATAAAGCGGAAAGTCGGGCGTAAATTGATAGTTGAGGTCATACAGCAACTCCGTAACCGTAATGCCGGTGCGGTTGGTGTGGCGTGCGCTGAATTTGGTGTTGAGAAAAGAATTGAACACGATGTTGGCGTGATTGTTCTTTACCTCAACGAGGGGTATTGGGTTCTGCGCCGCATCCGCATCGCTCACCTGCCCCCACAGGTGGTTGAGGGCAAACGTGCCTGCCAAAGTCGTTTTCAGGTAAGAGCGGTTGTTTATAAAAATCTTGTTCTCAATGCCCACTGCGCCCATATAATCGTCTGTCCAAGTATCCTTGTCGGAACTTACATATTCGACAGATTTATGGCTGTGGTCTTCGTATTTGTCTGCTGTGCCGATGCCCCAAACGGCGAATGTGCCTGCCTTTTGGGTAGGGAAATTCAGTTTGAACGACAAATCTTGATAATCTATTCCCTTATTTTCCATCATATCCGGAAATAATTTGCCCACCAATCCCATCGTAGAATAGCGGTAGTTGAACAAATACGATGCCCGACCGCCTTTTTTGAATGGACCTTCGGAGGCGACATCAATGCCCAACGAGCCGAGCTGTGCCGTGTGTTCGTAGTCCACATTGTTGCCGTTGCGCAATTGAATATCAAACACGCCCGCCAATGCGTTGTTGTATTCGGCAGGAAATGCGCCGGTGAAAAAATCGGAGTTGCCCAACACCTGACTGCTGAACGCCGTGAACGTGCCGCCGCCAAGCCCTGTAACATCGGGATAATGAGTGGGGTTGGGTATTTCCACGCCCTCCAATTTCCATTGCACAAACTGCGGCGAATTGCCGCGAATGGAAATACCATTGTTCAAAATGTTGCCACTCACACCTGCAAACGCGGTAGCAAGCCGCGCGGGGTCGTCAAATCCGCCTGCGTAGCGGTTGGCTTCCTCCACGCTAAACATACGTGCACCTGCCAATGCCATCGTGTTCAACGCCTCCTCCTTATTGACTTTCGGGCGAACAACCACCTCGTCCAAAGTCTGTATCTGCTCTTGCATCCGGATTTCGACAAAAACCTCTTTGGCAGAAGACACCAACAGTTCGCGAAACGTAACCGGCTCATAGCCCACAAACGATGCCTGAATATCATATCGCCCAACGGGCAGTTTGTCGATACGGAACACCCCATTTTCATCGCTCACCGCCCCGACAGTGCTATTCAGCACCCCCACCGACACGTATGGCAGCACTTGCCCCGAAGCCGCATCCCTCACCACGCCCCGAATGGAACTGACCGGCTGCCCGTCTTGAGCAAACACATTGATTGAAAGGGCGATAAACAAGCACCAGATAAAAACACTTTTTAATTTCATTTTATGTTTAATTTGAGGGAGCAAAGGTAAGAATTTTTGGAGTGGTGTGCAATAGCTATCTCCCTTATTTTCCCCCTTATTTTCAACGGTGCCCTTAGTAGCCGGAGAGAGTCCCCCCCAATCCTCCCTTATTTCCTTTATTGGGGCAAGGGGACGAAATAAGGGAATAAGGGCGGAAAATATGTATGGGTTGCCATTGGCTACTAAGGGTATTTTTGAAGGGTTTAAACAAGGCATCCCTCATGCAATGCAAGAGCCGTCCGAAAGATTGCGCTTTCGGACGGCTCTTGCTGCTCGTATGCAAGGCTGGAGCCTTGCTTTTATCGCTAACGCAGGCGGAGCCTACGCTGAACAAAGGCATTTTCCACTGTCGCCTGAATTTTACCGTCAAAAGCATCATCGCTTATGTCATAATTTTCATCAGCCCCAAAATACCACTTCACTTTGCTTAGGGTTGCATCCGGTGTCGGTGTTTCAGGCACTTGCAGGTCTTCTTCTCCTGTGCTATAACCATATCCCTTAGACCACCCTGTTTGTAAAAACGCTTTCTCCGAACCGTTTATCATGCTAACATTTTTATCTGCATAGAAAAACGCAGCAAAAAGGGAAAAGTGTTCGTCAATTCGGGTATAAGATGTAATGCGCCCCACGTACCTCCCATCTTTATAGGCAACGAATGTATTGACAATGCAAATCTGAGCACTAATATCGCTAACCTTTACGCCGTCTTGCTCGGGAATTTGCATAAGATATTGATTGTCCAAAGTTGTTGGAAGTGTGATTGTAAACCCTCCATCTGCATATTTTCCGCTCGCAATAAAAAAATATTCTTGTGGGTTGTTCCCCATAAAAACCGCTTTTACACTATCTATTTGAGAGTCGTAAGCAGTTCCGTTTTCAACCTTCACGTCAATAACATTATTGGGAATAAACAGAACTTTGTTGACAAACTCCGGTTCATCATCGCCACAAGAACTAACACACACCGCTGAAACAGCCATTGCTGCCAGCAAAAACACATTTTTTGACTTTGTCATTTTTTTAAATTTTAATTTGATGTTTTTATTTTTTTGTCCTTTGGAACCCTCTGTTCCATACACACATTAAAAAAGCGCGGACAAAACTCTAAATTATCCGAGCTACGAGATTCTGAACTATCTAAATGACCAAATAAGTTTTGAGTAAAGCCCACACCGAAATGGTGTGAGCGTCGTAACTTTACTCAAGGCCATTTTTGAAACTGTTCAGATTTCGTAACCCAAGATGCAAACTAAAACGCTTTTTCCAATTTTAAAATGTGCGTATTACCGCTGTTATGTCTTCATAATCTCCTATAATTTAATATGTTATCACTCGTATTTACCTTACTCTTTCGTAAATATCGGCTGCAAAGGTAAGGATTTTTTTTGAAATTGCAAATCATGAAGTTGATTAATTGTAAAATTTCTCGTACCTTTGTCGCCTAATCATGAATAAGAATGAATAAAGAAGAACGGATACAATATTGGGTAGAATTATCGGACTACGATATGGAAACCGCCGAAGCAATGCGTATTTCAAAGCGTTATTTGTATGTAGGCTTTATGTGCCATCAAGTGGTGGAAAAAATATTCAAAGCCCTTTTTACGAAATTGAAAGAAGAATCTCCGCCTTTTGTGCATAAATTGACCTACTTGGCAACGCATGGCGGGTTTGGCGAATTGCTCTCCGAAGAGCAACGATTGTTTGTAGAAGATTTGGAGCCTTTGAATATAGAAACGCGTTATCCCGAATATAAGGAGCGACTATTAAGGCGGCTTACTGAGCCTTATTGTGCTGAACTAATTATCAATACAAAAGCATTACTTCAATGGACAAAAGAGCAACTATAATAAACAAAGCGAAAGCCTATAAGGAGTTGGTTATGAACGATTTCCCTGTTGCAATAGACCAATGTTGGCTTTTTGGTTCGTATGCAAAAGGAACACCACGGGAGCATAGCGACATAGACATTGCGCTGGTGGTTGACCATATTGAAGACAACGACTATTGGAAAGGAACTACGCTACTGTGGAAATTGAGCAACCGCATAGACGACCGCATTGAACCCGTCCTAATAGCTCGTGACACGGATTATGCCGGCTTTCTTAGCGAAATTCAAAAGACCGGAATAGAGGTGAAATAAATCATATCTACGACTTTACCCCAACCCCGCCAACTGCTCAATATTCTTGCGAATCTCCTCATCCGGCACGGAATAATTCGTCAAATCGCCCGCCAAATATTGGTCGTAAGCCGTCATATCAATCAGCCCGTGTCCCGACAAGTTGAAGAGGATTACCTTTGCTTTGCCTTCTTTCTTGGCTTTCAGGGCTTCGTTGACTGTTGCCGCGATGGCGTGCGATGATTCGGGTGCCGGGATGATGCCCTCCGTTTGGGCGAAGAGGATGCCTGCTTTGAAGGAATCCAATTGGTCAATATCCACCGCTTCCATCATCTTGTCTTTGAGCAGTTGGCTCACGATGGAGCCTGCGCCGTGGTAGCGCAATCCACCTGCGTGGATGTGCGCGGGGGCAAAACTGTGTCCGAGCGTAAACATCGGAATAAGCGGCGTATAGCCCGCTTCGTCGCCAAAATCGTAGTGAAACACGCCACGTGTCAGTTTCGGGCACGACGACGGCTCAGCGGCAATAAAGCGCGTCTGCTTGCCGTCCAAAATATTGTGGCGCATAAACGGGAACGAGATGCCGCCAAAATTCGACCCGCCGCCGAAACAGCCAATCACGATGTCGGGATATTCGCCCGCCATCGCCATCTGTTTTTCGGCTTCCAAGCCAATCACCGTTTGATGCAGTGTTACATGATTGAGCACGCTGCCCAGCGTATATTTGCAGTTCGGCGTTTGCATCGCCAATTCGAGAGCCTCCGAAATCGCCGTACCCAAACTGCCCTGATAGGTGGGGTTTTTGGTCAAAATTTCGCGCCCCGCCTTGGTGGACATACTCGGCGAAGCAATCACCTGCGCCCCCCACGCCTGCATCAGCGAGCGGCGATACGGCTTTTGCTCATAACTCACTTTTACCATATACACCGCCAAATCCAGCCCAAACACCTTGGCGGCATACGACAACGCCGTGCCCCACTGCCCCGCGCCCGTTTCGGTCGTGATGTTGGTAACGCCCTGCTGCTTGCAATAGTAGGCTTGCGCCAACGCCGAATTGAGTTTGTGCGAGCCAACGGGACTCACGCTCTCGTTCTTGAAATAGATGTGCGCGGGCGTATCCAACGCCTTTTCCAGCCCGTAGGCGCGCACCAGCGGCGTGGTGCGATACACCTTGTACTGCTCGCGCACCTCGTCGGGGATGGGGAGCCACGCATCCGTCTGATTGAGTTCCTGCTTCGACACCTCCTGCGCAAAAATCGGATACAAATCCTCAGGCGTCATCGCCTGCTTCGTGCCCGGATGCAGCAACGGCATCGGCTTGTTCTTCATATCCGCCACAATGTTGTACCATTGGGTCGGAATCTCCTGCTCGCTGAGCATAAATCGCTTTGTTCGTTCCATAATGTTTTATTTTTTTTATATGTTTATATTAAATCAGTTTTTCATACGCACGGCGCGGATTATTATCGTACAACACCTCCCCGCAATAGGTGAAATCCAGCGTAGCGAGCATTTTTAGCATATAGAGATTGTCGAAATTCGTGTCTACGCGAAAACTGCGGATGCCTCGTTGCAGGCTTAGTTCTTCCACTTTGCGCATAAACAAGGTTGCTACGCCGCGATTTTTCACCTCATCGGCAACGGCTAAGCGGTGCACCACCACGTAGGGCAAATTGCTAAGCCACTGCCCTTGTATCGCTTCATAAGCCGACTCTCCGGTAAAAAGAACTGCCCCGTAGGTAATCACATCCCCGTTTTGGCACAGCACATACCCGTCGCCCCGTTCGATGTCTGCCGCGATATTGAGCATCGCGGGATAGCCGTCCTGCCATTGGCGGCTGTTTCGCAAGCGCATCTGCTCTTTGGCTTGCAAAATAATCTGCCAAATCCGCGCGGCATCGGCGGCTTCTGCTTGTCTGAATGTGATTGGGTTGTTCATTATGTTCGTTGGATGGGTATTCTTATTACTGTTTTCATCTTTGAAACATCCGTTTTTCTTGGGTCGGAGAGATAAATTTCGTGATGAAATCTTGATTTATTTATGTCTTTAACCAATTGATTTTCAGATATGAAAGCATCGATTAGTTCAAGTGTTTTCGACTCATCGTCAAACGAGCCGATGTGCATACATTGGACAGATAAGCCTTCTTTGAAAGGGAACAATACGGCTTTATCCGTTGCTATTTTTTTCTTTTTTGTCACTTCATTGCACGCCTCATCAAACACTTTCGCATCCACAAATTCAGGCAACCGTATCATCGAAGTCCAGTTATACGCTGATTTCGATTGCCAATCGCCACCGTCTTCAACCCACCATAATCCCTCCAGCGGTGGCACCACATAATCAAAATATCCATCGGGAATTTCACTCCTCTTTTTTTTGCTCATTTTGATGGTGTAAGAAATCGCATAAAGCAACTCAACGGCTTTCAGATACTCTCCATCCGCATCATTCGGGTTTCCCTTGCCCGTAACCGCCACAAAGTTAATTTCAGGAATGTCAATAAGCGTTGGTGTATTTGGGGGCAAATACAGTTGCTTACATTCGTTCTTAAAATCAAATACTTTTCCCATTTCGATGCTCAATTATTTGCTTACCAATAACTCTTGCCGATAAATAATTGTCTTGTTCGGCACATCATAGACAAGCGTTTCGCCTCCCTGCGCTTCCACCCTGAACTCAATCCGCTTAAACCCGCCAAAATAGGCATAAACTAACACCAGCAATACGATGACGATTGTAATAACAACTAACGCGACTTTAATAATTTTCATATTCTTATTGTTTATAATTTGGGTACAAAGATACAAATTATTTTATTATTTTAGTGCGTTTTGCAGACATCCATTGACACATATACAGCACTGAATACATTCGCCCGACGTGATGCTTTTTTTGTTTTTAATATAGCCGACAATATCAACGTCCATCGGGCAATTCGTATTGCAGATGCCGCACGCTACACATTCGTTTTCTGTTGGGCGGCGGCGAATGAGGGCGACGGTAGATTGTGCTTTCATCACCAACGACACGGGGCACAAGATTTTGCAAAACGCTCTCTTTTTCTTGAATAAAAATGCCATTGGAATACTTAGAGCGTAGTAAATGCCGTTTCCGACCAAAAACCAAATGAGTTGTCCCTGCTTGGCAGTCTGAAAAATTCCGCCTTCCGTCCCCTGCAAATGCTGCCCCACAAAGTCATATCCCAATGCGATAAACAAGACCGGAATGGCTAATGAAACACCAAGCGACAGGTAGCGACATTTGCCGTATTTCGCCGGAATAGAGTTGTTTCCCTTGATGGGCAGCCAATCCAATACGGCAGCAGTCCAGCAAGCCCAGCCACAAAATCCCCGCCCCCAGATAAAGGGTCCGGCTATTTTTGCAACCGCATAGTGAATCAGCACCCGTGTAAATATCCCCGTGGACAGGAAGAGGAGGGCATAAAAAACCGTTTCTTCCAATTGCAAATTTTCGTGTTGGAATATCCCCAGAAACAGCAGAAACACGGGTGAGATAAGCAGAATGGCGAGTTTGCGCCCCAAATCTTTTTTCATCCCTTTTCGGTTCATTGCAACGAGCAGCCCCACAGAGATGGATAAACCAATCCACGAAAAAATAAGCAGGAATCCCCACCACCTCACAGCAAGGTACAAAATTGAACTGATTGCAACGCCGATGCCAAGCGGGATGAGATTGCTAAGTATTTTTTTCATGCTTTCAACAATTTTGTCTTTTCCGAGTTCAATCGCCGTGCCACTTTTTGCACATCTTCTGCCGGAGGGAGATTTTCCGGCACTAATCCGCGCTCAATCATGATTTTGCGCACGCCCTGATTATTTTCTACATGTTCTCGTTCAATGGAAGGGAGTCCCGACAAATCTTTGAGTTGCACATTTTCGGCAGTCATTGCGGCGGCAAAATCTTTGGCTTTGATGCTCACCGTTGGCAAAAAATCGGCGACCGGACGGTTTTCCGGCACTCCCAACTTCCGCTTCAATTGCCTCGTGTCCAATTGGAAAAGGGCTTTATCGCCTTTCGAGCGAATAATCGCAAACCCTTTGTCGTCCACGCCGCGTTCGAACAACACTTCCGAAAGAATCTTCTCCGTTTCGCGCAATTTGGCGCGAGCTTCCACCCGTTCCAATTCCAGCAAACGTTGCTCTATCAGCTCCGAACGGCGTGTTTGCAGGGCAAAATACGTCTGTGCAAACGCAATTTCCGACTTGCGCGAGTCACCATTTTGCGCAATCAGATAGCAGGCATAGCGGGTGAGAAAGATGTCTTCAATTTCTTTTTCTGCCCCAGAGCCTATCACAACCATTTTGCTGACGTCAGCAAAATGGTCTGGGATACTCACAGCGGTGTTTTTGCAAGTTTCTTTCGCTCTGTCAATAATCCCGACAAAATTGCGCCATTGGGTATAACCCAACAAGGATTGCAATTCGCGTGCACTCCAACACTCCAAGCCATTGTATTCGGAAGCAACCGCTTCGAATTGGCTAAATAACTTCTGTACTTCATCAGTTTTAATCATTACAGCTATTTTTTATAAGTTTAACTTTTCATATCGGGTGCAAAGGTAGTAATTTTATTTGGATAACACACAACAAAAATGCAATTATTTTGCAATTTTATCAAAACGACTATCCATACACGCGCTGATGTCGGTCGTAACGAACTTCCCATTGTAAAACAAACTGAAAATCGTGGCGGGCGGGGGTGCTGCCTGCGCCTGTTCCACCGTTTCCAATTTAATAATGTGTAGCGGAAGATTTCTTTTGCGGGCGGTTTCGGGCAATGAGTTGTGGACGTGATACTCGCTAAACGGGCAACGGTTTGAATAATAAACTGTTATGCCCTCTTTGCACTCACATTCGCCACTCTTTACGGTGTCTTTGAATTTGGGATTGGCGGCTTCGGGGCGAATCTTTTTGACCAAAAGGCTGAAACCATGCGGCAGCGTTTCGCAAGCCGTAAACCCTTGCCGCAAAAGCCATTTGGTGTCGCTCATAAAATGAAATTTGCTCGTCCCAACAATGGTCACAAGCCCGTCCTTGCCCTGCGCCGTGGCATCGTCAATCGCCGACTGCAACAGAGCCTTGGCATAGCCTTGCCCCTTGTAGTGCCCAGACACCCAAAAACAGTTGAGCAACAAATAGTTAGGTGCATCAATCGGTGCCCACCCCGTTTCGGCAGCTCCATACTCAATAAACACCTTCGCCCGCTCGTCTAATCGGCGAAACACATAGCCGTTGTCGAACTCTTTCGCAAGCCATTCCTTTTTCAATTCATAGCCGTTTGCGCATTTTTTGTCGGAAAAAGCGCAACAAATATGCTCTGTTGCGATGTTCTCTTTTGTGAGAGTGATAAATTTTGCGTCCATATTCCTAAATTATTATTTCTCGCACTGTCACCCGTATCACATCCCCCGCCTGCTTATTGATTTTCTTCCGTATGTCTTTGCGAATGCCGATGATGTGGCAGGGCGTTCCCATTTTGACGATGCTGCCTTCATATCGCTCATCATCGAACGTCGCCAACACCTTTACACGTCCTTTGCCAAACTCGCTTTTCACATCAAAGGGGATTTCAACATAGGCACCGTCAATATCAGGGACTTTTTTTATTTCCGCTTCAAATTTGTATGTTTTTTCGTTCATAAATATTGTTTCTGTTTTCTTGGTTCCATAACTTGCTTCATATCAACGTTTTTGCGGAAAGCGAGGGATTCGAACCCCCGGTACAGTTGCCCGTACACCGCATTTCGAGTGCGGCCCGATCGACCACTCCGGCAGCTTTCCGTTTCTGTGTGGCGGGTGCAAAAGTAGTTATTTTTTTGCAATTATGCAAATATTTTTTTTTGCACTTTATTTCGTCACTTCCTCATTTTGTATTCCCAGCAGCAAATCGTCCCGCGAATAGGCAGTTTTTCCCCTTTGCTCGCGCTGCATTTTCCAAAAATGTATCGCGTCGCGTAGCGTTTTGCCGCAATTTTGCTTCATCCACTCCCCAAAGGGGACGTTGAAGCGGAAGTGCGCGCCTATTTCTCGCCTCAAGAACTCCCTCACGTTTTCCGTATTCTTGTAATTATCAGTGATTTCGGTATCCAAATCAAGGGTTGCCTTGTTCCAATCAAATTTGGAGGTATATTTCTTGTTATTCACACGTCTAAAGACCTCACCTGTTTGCAGATACGTGATAATTCGTGCCGTCAGTTCGGGTTTTCTGCCGGTCGCGGCAAGCCCCTTAGACTTGCAGAAAGCCGTCAATTCTTCTTTGAGCCAATAGAAATCCTTGAAATCGGCGGCCGAGATATTGCTGTTTAATTCGGGGCGTTGCATCTGTTTGTGTTTGCGACTTATTGTCATCTGCGTGCTGAATTTTACCTCACAAAACTCGTAAACACCTTCTCCTCCGCTTCCGGCTCAATGCTTTTGCCTTGTTCGCGCATTTTCAGCATCCAAGCCATATTTTTGCCCAGCAACTGCATAATCTGATTGCCCTCAGCATCCTGTGCGGCTTCACCGGGCGCACGCCCGTGAATCACATTCCAATAGTTGGCGGTCGGCACCAGCATTTCCGACACGGTGAGGTAATGATTCAGGGCATTGAAAGTCATACTTCCTCCGGTGCGGCGGACGGCAACTACCGATGCGCCCACCTTGTGGCGAAACCAGCCGCCATTGGCTGCGGCAACGTAAAAAGAGCGGTCTAAAAAGCATTTCATCGTGCCCGCGATGCCGGAATAATACACCGGCGAGCCAATGATGATGCCATCGGCGGCTTTCATTTTCGGGAGCACTTCGTTCACAATGTCGTTTGTGATGGTGCATTTGCCGTTTTCGTTTTCGTCGCATTTGCCGCAGCCGATACATCCGTGTATGGGATGCCCGCCGATTTCGACGATTTCAAACTCGATGCCCTCTGCTTGAAGGGCTTTGCCCACCACATTCAGCGCGTAGGCAGTGTTGCCGCCCTTGTGCGGGCTTCCGTTCAGTGCAATTACTTTCATAATTTTGAAAATTTTATTAGACTGCAAAGGTACAATTTTTTTCATTCAAAAAAAATGCTTACCTTTGCGGGCAGATAAAAACGAAATAAAGAAATGGCAAAAAAAATATACATTGTAACTCCCTGCTATAATGATTGGGAGTCCTTATCCGCTCTGCTAACGGATATTGACAAGGAAAATGAAAAATATGCCCACGACCTCCATGTTGTGGTTGTCAATGACGGATCGTCACAAGAAAACCCATTTGAATGGTCTAAATGGGGGGGGGGGTACAAAGAAATCACTCAGATAGATTTAGTCCGAAATGTGGGGCACCAGCGTGCTATTTGTGTGGCGTTGGCGTATATCAATGCTAATTTTGCAGATTATGACGGCGTGGTTGTGATGGATTGCGACGGCGAAGATGATTATAGGGATGTGTTCCGTTTTATTGACGACTTGTCGGCGGACGAAATTATTTTTGCCAGGCGGCGCAAACGCTCCGAAAGTTTATCTTTCCGCGTATTTTACAGTTTTTACAAAGCCCTATTTAAAATGCTGACCGGACACGTATTGCAAGGCGGAAATTTCAGTCTGATTCCGTCTGCAATGTTAAATAAGGTTGTGCATCTCAGTGAAATTTGGAATCATTATCACGCCGGCATTTTGAAATCCCGCCTTAAAATCAAATACCTTGACTGCGATAGGGCGCAACGGTATCGTGGAAAATCAAAAATGAATTTTGTTTCGTTAGTGACGCATGGCTTGTCGTCGGTTTCCGTTTTCAACGACATTGTGTTTGTGAAACTGACGCTTTTTGCCATCCTCTTTTTCATTGGCAGCCTTGGGGCGATTGCGTTTGTGTTGTTTTTGAAGTTTGTATTAGACAGGGCTACTCCCGGCTGGGCGACAACCTCAATTGGTATTCTTCTGATTTTGTGCACCCAATTTTTGTTCATGGTCATCAATTTTACATTTACAACATTGGGCAGCAGAAATATGCACACGTTTATGTTAGAACGCGAATATAAAAGCTACATTATGCAAATAAAAACAAATTAAATTTTAAAATATGAAAACGAATGTTGAAAGAAAGACGCTGCTTACAGTGTTTGGTGTGGTGATGAGTGCGCTCATCGTGGCTTTTATGGTAAATTTAGTGATGGACCCCACCGGGGCTCAGACAAATGCCTTTTTTAGGTTGGGGGCTCCTTTTTCCGACTTTTTTATCTGTTTAATTATAGGAGCAGAAAAGGACCCATACTTCTGTTCTGCGATAAACACGGCTGACCTAAATTATTTGCCATTAACTTATTTATTGCTTTATCCTTTCGCTTGCTTGGATGATTTTTCAGAATCTGCTGTATGGAACTCTTCGGCAGTAGGGATGATAAGTTGTATGATATTTATTATCATTTCTTCAGCGATATTCTACTTTTCTCTGTATAAGTTGGGAAAAAGCACTAAAACAACACTGCTCATTTTACCTCTGCTATTTTTTTCTACAACCAGTTTATTTGCCATGGAAAGAGCTAATGTGGTTCTGCTATCGTCCGGTTTGATAGCTGCATTTCTGTTTTTATACAATTCGCCCAGAAAAGAAGAACGCGGGTTGGCTCTTGTTTGCCTGTCGGTGGCAGCGGTGCTGAAAATCTTTCCGGTGCTTTTTGGACTATTGCTGCTATTTGATAAAAGATACAAAGCAATCGGATTTTGTGTGGTGCTGGGACTTGCTCTGACTTTCTTGCCGTTTCTGTTTTCTCATCATGGTTTCTTTGAAAACATTGAAAAATACGTATCTAATTTGCAAAGTTCTGCCGTCTTTTATTCCGGCGCGATGGGTTCCCATTTTGGATTGCCGTCATTAATTAAACATGCGGCATTTACCCAACACATCAATCTACCGGATATTTTACTGACCGCTGCAACGTATCTACAACTGTTATTAGTTGCGATTTCCATTATTTGTTGCTTTTTGAGTAAGAATACCTGGTTGAAGATTTCTCTCTTGACTGCTATCGTGATTAGTGTGCCTAACAGTTCTATGGCTTATTGCGGAATGTATTTTTTCCCTTCAATAGTCCTGTTTTTTAATAAGCAGGTTTATACTAAAAAGGATTTCCTCTACGTATTTCTCTTTTGCCTGTTTTTGAATCCATTTCAAATTTGTATAAACTCCGGGTGGTCAATAAATTACACCTTATCAAATATCGCCATTTTATCAATTTGGGGATTATTATTGATTGATATTCTCAAAGAAGTGAAACCCCAATTGCTTATCGCAACAGCCCATAGAGAAAGGTAGGGTAAGTTCAAGGTAAGTTCAATTAGTAATTGTGAAAAATATTTGGAAGTTTTAAAAATTGTGTTTACCTTTGTGGCGCAAAATAAAAACAAAGATAAAGAAATGGAAAAATTAAAATTATAAAATATTAATACAGGGCTAACGCTCTTATTCTCACTATTAGAAATCTACCAATTTCAAAAAGTACCGGAGAATAAGCTTGCGAAAGTTCACGCTGGCGGCGTGGGCTGTTCGTGCTTATTTAGGTACAATGGTTTTGGTAGAACCTCTAATAGTAAAATAAGCACACGATGAGCAGTTCAACGCTTTTTTGTCTGCTTAGGGTTTAAGAGTTTGGCACAAAAAACTTTTAAAACAATGACAAACAAAAGTATTGAAAGAAAAACACTGCTTACAGTGTTTGGTGTGGTGATGGGGCTCCTTATCCTATTGTGGATGGGATTGTGTAATGACAGGGTTGTTTATATACCCGGTTGGGATTTTGCTCTGTACGTATCTTGGTTAGAATCTTCATTGCGCTACTCTATTGATGGTGCTGCAGGTTATCTTCCTCTGGCACTATTAATGCTCTATCCTTTCGCTTGGTTGGCAAAATTGTCGTCTATGGAAATATCTTGCGCCGTTTATTTGCTTGTATCCATATCGTTTTGGTATTTTTTTCTTTATAAACTTGGGAAAAGTAAAAAAAGTATATTTATCGTCTTAGTAGCACTGTTTTTTTCTACGGAGAGTATATTTGCTCTGCATTCCGGCAATCAAGTTATCCAAGCAGCAGGGTTTATCGCGGCATTTTTGTTTTTGTATGATTCACCCAAAAAAGTATATCGTGGGTTGGCTCTTGCTTGTTTGTTAGTGGCAGCGGTGTTGAAAATATATCCTGTGATTTTTGGATTATTGTTACTCTTTGATAAAAGATATAAGTCAGTCGGGTTTTGTGTAGTGCTTGGTCTTGCATTCACTTTTTTGCCATTACTGTTGTTTAACGGCGGTTTTTTTGAAAACCTTGAACCAATGTGGACAAATATGTTAACACAGCTGGGACGTACTGATTCATTGGGGCATCTGGGAGGGCATTTTGGTTTTCTGTCATTAGCTGATTGGGCTGTACGTAAAATGGGAGGTACTAATACGCCGGAGTTTCCTGCTACACTGTATGTCATTGCAAAATATATGCAATTGCTATTGGCTGCGATTTCAGTTGCTCTTTGTTTTTTTACAAAAAGTAATTGGGTGAAGGTGGCGATATTATCTATTATAGTGACGGTGCTATATGGTGGAGACATACCATATCACTATGACGGAGTGTTGTTTTTCCCGACAATAGTGCAGTTTTTCAACAAACAAACGTACACTCAAAAAGATATACTATATGTATTGCTCTTTTGTCTGTTCTTGAATCCTTTCCCCAATATTTTCATTGTACCAATTGGCACTACATTTTTGGCTAATATAGCTTTATTGTTGATTTGGGGGCTGCTATTGATTGACATTCTCAAAGAGGTGAAACCAAGATTGCTTTTGAAGAAAACATTTTTGTTCAATTTCTGACACTGTATTTTCGTTCTCCCGTCTGCCGCACGAGATACGATTTCAGCGGATGTTTCGACTTTTCGGGCATTCCACTGCCCCATGCAAGTACGAAAGTCGCTCCGCATTTGGGACAAGTTGCCCGTCCCGCCTCGTCGGCAATCACCTTAACGTCGCGCTCAACCTCCACCGGACAAGCCAAGTCGTAGGCAAAAAGGGTAGGGGCACCATTGGCACTGTAACCATTGATGACCAAAACGCCACCAAAACCGAGCTTGTCGGTAGCCACACGCGGCACAGTGAACGACTTGGTCGCCAAGGCGGGCACTAAATCGGCATCCTGATAGTTCAAATCAATCGAGAGGCTCACCTGCATATCAGGGATGGGCGACCGCTCGGTGTCGGTGCAGGCTAAAAAACCACACCATATAAGCATTGCCATTGTGGGCTTGATACACAATTTGCTCATCATCATAACTATTGTTTTTTTGTCGTGTATGCAATTAGTTTGTCGAAGTCGGACACATAATTTTGCAATTGCAGTGCGTGGTATTTTTCAAATTCTTGTTCTGCTAATGCTTTGGCTACTGCGTGGCTCACTTTTCCTTTATCATACAGAATATCCATCTCGTTGAATTGCAGAAAGGCATTTAATTTTTGTACCCAATCCTTCATATACATCAGCAGCCCGCGTCGGGCTTGATTTTCGGCATAGTCGAGGTACATCGACACAATCCGATTGAGGCGGTCAAGTTCGTCCGTGTTCAAATAGTTTTTGGCAATCGAAACATCCGGTTTGCGGATTTGTCCCTTCGGTGCGTTTTTCCACGTAGTCAATCCCATATTGGGCTGTGTGCTGTCGGCACGCGAAACGATGATTTCGGCAGCCGTTTGACCGGTAATCGCCCAATGCAATTTATTTTGAACTTCTGCAAAAAAATCGCGCGTGATGGGTGCTTTCACATCATAATCGGCACTGCATTGTGCATAAATATCGGTGATTTTCTGATAAAATCGGCGTTCACTGCTGCGAATATCCCGGATGCGGGCTAATTGTTCCTCAAAATAATCTTTGCCAAACACATTTTGCGGATTTTTCAACCGCTCGTCGTCCATCGCAAAACCCTTGATGATGTATTCTTTCAAAACGCTATTCGCCCAAATCCTGAATTGTGTGGCTTGCAGGCTATTCACGCGATAGCCGACTGAGAGAATGGCATCCAGATTATAGAATTTGGTCTGATAGGTTTTTCCGTCATTGGCAGTATGTTCCAAAATGGAACATACTGAAAATTCGTCCAATTCACCACTTTCAAAAATATTTTTCAAGTGTTTTGTTACAGCAGGGCGTTGAACATTAAATAATTGCGCAATCTTATCTTGCTGCATCCATACTGTTTCGTTAAAAACGTAAACGTCAATTTTTGTCTGTCCATTTGCATCTTTATAGAGCAAAAAATCGGTGGGGGTGATGGGGGCTAATTTGTTTGTCATCATTTGTTTATGTTAATAGTTTTTTAATTGCATCATTGACTTTTTCAAAATGAAACCCGGCAACAATATCCGCTTTCATCGCTGCGATTTGAGCATTGCACAGATTGCCGATACTGCCCTCGTGGGTGTGCGCAACGGCTTTGTCGGGAGTGAAATTGCCCGCTTCGATGGCTAAGCCGACCTGTTTGTAGGCATCGCGGAAGGGTGTGCCTTGCAGCACCAATTCATTCACCTTTTCGACACTGAACAGCAGTGCGTATTTGGGGTCGTCCAAGATTTTTTCGTTCACTTTTATGGATTGCATCATCAGCGTGGTCATTCGGATGCAGGCGGAAAGTTCGCCGAAAGCGGGCAAAAAGACTTCCTTAGTCAGTTGATAATCACGGAAATAGCCCGATGGCAGGTTGTTGGTCAGTGCGGTGAGTTGCTGCGGCAGATTTTGGATGAGGTTGCATTTGCCGCGCGTGAGTTCAAACACGTCGGGATTTTTTTTGTGTGGCATGATGCTTGAGCCGGTCGTAAATTCGTCGGGAAGTTTGATGAAGCCGAAGTTTTGGCTGTTGAACATACAGGCATCGAATGCCAATTTGGATAGTGTCGCCGCGATGCCCGCCAGCGCGAAGCCGACCGTTTTTTCCATTTTGCCGCGCCCCATTTGGGCATACACCACATTGTAGTCCATCGAATCGAAGCCCAGCAAATCGGTGGTCATTTGGCGGTTGAGCGGAAAGGATGAGCCGTAGCCCGCCGCCGACCCCAATGGGTTGCGGTTAGTAACCTTGTAAGCCGCCTGCAACAGTTGTAAATCGTCCACCAAACTCTCGGCATACGCCCCAAACCACAGCCCAAACGATGACGGCATTGCAATTTGCAGGTGCGTGTAGCCGGGCAGCAGCACGTCTTTATAGCGGTTGCTCTGCGCAATCAGCACGTCAATCAGCGCGGCGATTTCCGCGACTAAGGTTTGAATGGCATCGCGCGTAAATAGTTTCAAATCCAGCAAAATTTGGTCGTTGCGCGACCGTCCGCTGTGAATTTTTTTGCCCGTGTCGCCCAATTTTCGGGTGAGCATCAGCTCCACTTGCGAGTGCACGTCTTCCACACCGTCTTCAATCACAAATTGATTTGAATCAGCGAGTTGGAAGATAACTTTCAACTCTTTTCTAAGTGCTTTCAGTTCGTCAGCAGTCAGCAAACCGATGCTTTCGAGCATCGTGATATGTGCCATTGAGCCGAGCACGTCGGACTTCGCCAAATAGATGTCCATTTCGCGGTCTTTGCCGACCGTAAATTGCTCAACTTCCTTGTCGATTTCTATGTTTTTTTGCCAAAGTTTCATATAGATTTTTTATTTCATTGGCACAAAGGTACAAAAACTTTCATCAAAAACAAAGCGCGAAATAGTTGGATATTCAAAAATATTGTGTACTTTTGCAAAGTGATTCTTTCGATTTACAAGATAAACTAAAGTACAACTTTATGATTACACGATTTTTTAAGATGCAAGATGCTGAAAATGAGAGCGTTTTCTTATTTGGTGCTCGTCAAACAGGAAAAACAACATTTTTGCAACAGCGGTTTCCCGAAGGTCGTTATTATGACTTGCTGAGGGCGGATGTGTTTGAACGGTTTAACCGTCATCCTGAATTTTTACGCGAGGAGTTGATGGATTGTGCAGAAAATGAATTGATTATCATTGATGAAATTCAAAAAGTACCTCAACTGTTGGATGAAGTGCAGTGGCTGATGGTGAACAAAGACCTGCGCTTTGTATTAAGCGGCTCAAGTGCCCGGAAGTTGAAGCGCACGGGGGCGAACACACTTGGCGGGCGGGCTTTGCGAAACGTATTTTACCCGTTAGTGAGCGCAGAAATTCCCGATTTCGACCTGATTCGGGCGGTAAATAGCGGTATGTTGCCCCGCCACTATCTTGTCGAAAATGCGTGGAAGCGATTGCAGGCATACGTGGGGACGTATATACAGGAAGAAATAAAAGCAGAAGCCCTGGTGCGCAATTTAGGCACGTTTAATCGTTTTTTGGAAGCGGCGGCATTAACTGATGGCGAAATGGTTAATTATCAAAACATTGCAACCGATTGTGGGGTGAGTGCCATCACGATTAAAGAATATTTTTCAATTCTCGAAGACACCCTGATTGGCTATATGATTCCGGCATTCAGAAAAACGGTCAAACGTCGATTGATACAAGCCCCTCGATTTTATTATTTCGATGTGGGCATCGTGAACTATTTATTGAACCGGAAAAATTTGTTGCCCGGCTCTATTGATTTCGGACACGCATTTGAGCACTTTGTGATTCAAGAATTGATTGCCTGTATTGGTTATTCCGACAGCGAAGACAGTCTGTCGTATTGGCGAACGAGCGGAGGGGTAGAGGTTGATGCCGTCTTGGGGGATGCCCGCGTTGCCATTGAAATAAAATCGACCACCGAAGTGCAGTCCCGCCACCTGAAGGGATTAAAAACGTTTGCCGAAGAACACCCGCAAGCACGCCTTATCATCGTGTCATTAGACCCTGCACCTCGTGTGAGTGACGGCGTGGAAGTGATGCCAATTGAATATTTTTTGAAAAAATTGTGGAAAGGGGAAATTATTTGATGAATACTGCTAAAACATACTTTTTTTTTCAAAATAAATCGTAACTTTGCAACTTTTGTGAGCTACCGATAAAATATTTTTCATTCTCATTTGTCTTCATAAATAGAGAATGATTAAGAATTAAAAATTTTAAAATTAAAAAGCAATGAAAAAGTTCATTTTTTTACACGTTGTTAAACACATCGTTTTTGGGGCGGTAGCGATTGCCGGATTTGGCGCAGTCGTGATGCTATTGTGGAACGCCTTAGTTCCGGCAATCTTCGGATTGGCAGTGATTAATTTTTGGCAAGCCATTGGGCTGCTGGCTTTGTCGCGAATGCTCTTTGGCGGGCTTGGCGGTATGTGGGTAAAGCCCGGTTTTGGCGGGATGCCCCGTGGTGGATTCGGCAAGAATCCGCTTCGCGAAAAATGGGAGAAAATGACTCCCGAAGAGAGAAAGGAGTTTGTGAAAAACAGACTTAAACACAGGCAATTCGGCGGTGGCTTTGAAGGTGCTTATGAAAGATGGCACGAACACGAGTCTGCAAGTGACGAATCCAAAAACAACACCCGACGTGACTAAAGCAAACACAGACGCTCCAAAAAGCGTTGCAGAACTGATTGTAGAATATCAACCGCGCCTGAAAGCCTTCATCCGCAAGCGGGTGGACAACAGGGAGGACGCGGAGGATATTCTGCAAGATGTTTTCTATCAATTCATTAAGACGACAGAAGCCGCGCTCAACCCCATTGAACAGGTGTCGGCGTGGCTCTACCGCGTGGCGAAAAACACGATTATCAACCACGGCATCAAAAAGCACGAAGAAGCGATGCCCACCTATCAGGACGACGAAAGCGACAACGAATTTTTCAAAGACATTTCCGAAATCCTGTTCAGCAACGAAGATACAACGCCCACGCCCGAAACGGAATATCTGCGCTCATTGGTGTGGACCGAATTGGAAGCCGCCCTCGCCGAACTGTCGCCTGAACAGCGCGAAATCTTCGAACTGACGGAGTTAGACGGTCTCCCCGTGAAAGAAATCGCCCAAACCACCGGCGTAGCCGTCAATACGCTACTGTCGCGGAAGCACTACGCGGTGGTGCATCTGCGCAAGCGGTTGGCGGGGTTGTATGAGGAGATAATTTGTGTGTAAGTCATTTAGGCACTATTTCCTGCCCATCCGATGATTTTGCATCTCAGAGGGATGCCATATTACGGCTTTATCCGCACGATTTCATCGCCGCGCAGAACGATTAGTTCGCCATTATTCGCCTTTTTATCGGCAAGGAGTTTTTCGTAGGCGATGTCAAGCCCTTTGAGAATTTTCTTTTCTAATTCTATGTTTTGTCTATCTTGTGCTGTCATAATAGGATTTTAATTTGTTAAACTTATTATTATCAATCACATACAAGTCAGAATTAGGTGTTTTTTTGGCAATTAATTCGTGTTTTCCCTCCGAATTATCGAATACAAACACAACGTCCATTATGGGGAAATAAATATCAAACAAATTGACAATTCCAGTTAAATATCGCCGTTCTATGACATACAGATTTTTTCCCATGGTGCAAAGATAGTCATTTTTATAACACCAATTCATAATTGGTGCTCCTGCCTCCGCGCG
>BNTR01000022.1 GCA_025996755.1 Bacteroidia bacterium | reverse complement strand
GGTGCGCGTGGTGCCATCCTCAGCCACCTTTTGATGAATAAATGGTTTGGCATATCCAACTTTTTTCTATTGCTTTTCCTGATTTTTCTGTCGCTGCGCCTGATGAAAGCGCGGTATTTTCACCTCTTCCGCGACTTTGTGATTTGCACTGCGCTGACCATTTGGTCGTCCGTCGCCCTCACGTTTTTCTTCGGCAGACTGTTCCACGACACCGTTTTCCCCATCGGCGGTGCGCACGGCATCGTTATGAAAAACTGGTTAGAGTTCAATTTAGGCATCCCCGGCACGTTTCTTTTCCTGCTACTCACTTTAATCATAGTTCTCACCCTGATTTCGTCGAAAACAATCCCATTCCTGATGCGGCTGACGGCGAAAAAGGAAAAGACCGAGGAGGACAACAATGACGAAAACGAGGATGACCTCGACCGGCAGTCCTCCGTGCCTAAGAAGAAACATTGGTGGCAGAGGACACCAAAAGAGGATGAGGACGATGAGGATGAGGATGAAACTATAGTAGAGACGCGGCGCGCCACGTCTCTACCAACGACGATATCAACAACAATATTAACAACGACGACGACAAATCTTGATGATTTTGAAGTTAAAATTGCAACCGGCGATGAGGAAGAAACCATTGTACCAACGACGATACCAATAACGACGACGGCAAATCTCCCCGACAGCGACAAAGAGAGCGAAGAATTGATGAGAGAATTGGGTCCTTTCGACCCCACGGCGGACTTGTCGCACTACCAATTCCCCCTGCTGGACTTCCTGAAACGCTACGATTCCAACGACACGGTCGTTAATATGGAGGAACAGAACGAAAACAAAAATCGCATCATCACCACGCTGGGGCATTACAGCATCCCCATCAAGAGCATCGCGGCAACGGTGGGACCCACCATCACGCTCTACGAAATAGTGCCCGAAGACGGCATCAAAATTTCAAAAATCAAAAATCTGGAAGACGATATTGCGATGAGCCTGCGCGCCACGGGCATCCGTATCATCGCCCCTATGCCCGGCAAGGGCACGATTGGGATTGAGGTGCCCAACAAGGATGCGAAAATCGTGTCGATGTATTCCATCCTCGCGTCCAAAAAATATCAGGAAAGCCATTTTGAACTGCCGATTGCGCTGGGCAAAACCATTACCAATGAGGTGTTTATGGTAGATTTGGCAAAGATGCCGCACCTGCTGGTGGCGGGAGCCACGGGGCAGGGCAAATCGGTCGGGCTGAACGCCGCCATCACGTCGCTGCTATATAAGAAGCATCCGGCGGAGTTGAAATTTGTGCTCGTCGACCCCAAAATGGTCGAGTTCAGCATCTATTCCGCGATTGAAAAGCATTTCCTGGCGACCCTCCCCGATGCCGAAAAAGCCATCATCACAGACTTCACAAAGGTGATTGCCACGCTCAATTCGCTGACCACCGAGATGGACGACCGCTACAAACTGCTGGAAAAAGCCGGCTCGCGCAACGTGAAGGAATACAACGAGAAATTCATCAACCGCCGCCTCAACCCGATGAAAGGGCACCGTTTTATGCCCTATATCGTGGTGATTATCGACGAGTTCGGCGATTTGATTATGACGGCGGGCAAGGAAATCGAGTTGCCCATTGCCCGCATTGCCCAGAAGGCACGTGCGGTGGGGATGCACATGATTATTGCGACGCAACGCCCCACCACGAACATCATCACGGGCACGATAAAGGCGAATTTCCCCGCGCGGGTGGCGTTTCGTGTAACCTCGGCAATTGATTCGCGCACCATTCTGGACAGCGGCGGTGCCAACCAGCTGATTGGACGCGGCGACCTGCTCTTTTCGCAGGGCAGCGACCTCACGCGCGTGCAATGCGCCTTTGTGGACACGCCCGAAGTGGAAAAAATATCCCAATTCATCGGCACCCAGCAGGGCTATCCAACGACCTACCAGTTGCCCGAGCCTGTTCTCGAAAGCGGCGGTGGTGGCATCGGCGCAGGAGAAGGTGGTGCCGCAGGCATCGAAGACCTCGACCCGATGTTTGAAGAAAGTGCCCGCCTGATTGTCATCCACCAGCAAGGCTCCACGTCGCTCATCCAGCGCAAATTCGCCATCGGCTACAACCGCGCCGGACGCATCATGGATAACTTGGAAAAAGCCGGCATCGTGGGTCCCACCCAAGGCAGCAAGCCCCGTGAGGTCTATATTCAAGATGAAGCGGGGCTGGAGCGGATTCTTCAGAATATGAAATAGTTGAATCCACCGTTGGTAAGTTCGTAAGTTCAATTAGTGTGTGATTGGCATATCCAAAAATAATATGACTATCCGCAATCATATCACTTGGCTTTCGCTAACACCATCTTTTTCATATTTGTAAAAATTAAAAAATAGATTCAATAATTTTATCAACCATTTCATTAAAGTATTTCAACTTCATTCTTCCTATTTTGTTAAAAACAGAATTTTCCATATTTGCAACCAATATGTGACATTTCACATAACTTTTTTTAGTTAGTTGGAAGTCTATCATATCTTCATTTAGTTCATAACAATATTGCCTGTTATAGTCTTTTGACGTAATCAGAACGAGATAAACGATGCCTTCTGCCGTGGCGAGGTCTTCATTGGAAACCACAACAGCCATGTGTGGTTTAAACTCACCATTGGGCAACAAAAAATTTGTTTCTACAACGTCTCTCTGTGAAATCTTCATAGATGTTTCGCGATGATTTTTGAAGCATTAATCATTGAATTATAGACTAAAATCTCCGCGTCTGTATATTCTTGCGATGGTTTTTTCGTATTCCATAAATTATCTAAGTCTAATATTACGGAAGGCTGTTTTTCAGCACGTCTAATTTTCGCCACAAACTCCGGATTGTAAGGCGATGTACGCCCCAATGTGTCTTTTTCATACTGTACACCTGTCATTGTCTCCATTGTTCTGTATATTTTTTCAATATTATTCTGGTGCAAAGGTACGGCAAATTTTTGAATTGACAAACGTTTATATCGTTTATTTTTCAAAAAAAATCATTAAAAATCAATTTTTTGAAGGATATTGACAAAAAAAAATTGTACTTTTGCAGCCATTAACAACGAAAAAATATAAAAAAGATGACAAAAATAATGAAAGAAAACGCTTTGCGTTACCATTCGGAAGGAAAACCGGGGAAGATTGAGGTCGTCCCGACGAAACCACACAGTACCCAACACGACTTGGCTTTGGCGTATTCGCCGGGCGTTGCCTACCCGTGTTTGGAAATAGAGGAAAATCCGGAAACCGCCTACGACTACACCGGCAAGGGCAATCTGGTGGGCGTGATTTCCAACGGCACAGCCGTTTTGGGGCTGGGCAACATCGGTGCGCTCGCCGGCAAGCCCGTGATGGAAGGCAAAGGATTGCTGTTCAAGGTGTTTGCGGGCATTGATGTGTTCGACATTGAAGTGGATGCGCCCGACCCCGAAGCGTTCATTCAGGCGGTGAAAGCCATCGCGCCGACCTTTGGCGGCATCAATTTGGAGGACATCAAGGCACCCGAATGTTTTGAAATCGAAAACCGCCTGAAAGCCGAGTTGGACATCCCCATTATGCACGACGACCAGCACGGAACGGCGATTATCTCGGCAGCGGGACTGCTCAACGCGCTGGAACTGACCGGCAAAAACATCTCGGACGTGCAAATCGTGGTCAATGGTGCCGGCGCCGCCGCCAGCAGTTGCACCCGCCTGTACCTCGCGCTGGGTGCGAAAAAAGAAAATATCGTGATGTGCGACAGCAAGGGCGTGATTCGTGCCGACCGCCCGAAACTCATCCCCGAAAAAGCCGATTTCGCCACGAAACGTCCGCTCAACACCTTGGAGGAAGCTCTTGTGGGTGCAGATGTCTTTCTGGGCTTGTCCGTTGCCGACATTCTCACCACGGAAATGATAAAGACGATGGCGCACGACCCGATAGTGTTTGCGCTGGCAAATCCCAATCCTGAGATAGCCTACGACGCAGCCATTGCCTCGCGCAAGGACATCATTTTCGCGACCGGACGCTCCGACCATCCGAATCAGGTGAACAATGTGCTGGGTTTCCCCTACATTTTTCGCGGTGCATTAGACACGCGAGCCACCGCCATCAACGAGGCGATGAAACTTGCCGCGGTGAAAGCCATCGCCGGCGTAACGAAACTGCCTGTGCCAAAAGAAGTTAAGGAAGCCTACGGACTGTCGGAATTGGCTTTCGGACGCGACTACATCATCCCCAAGCCGGTGGATAAGCGGTTGCTGACGGCGGTGTCCATTGCCGTAGCCCGCGCCGCGATAGAATCCGGCGTTGCCCGCAAAAAAATCACCGATTGGGCGGCTTATGAAGCCCATTTGAAGACATTAAAATAATAATGCCGGTATGTCAAAAATTCTAATTATCGGCGCGGGGGGCGTGGGGACGGTGGTCGCTCACAAGGTCGCTCAAAATCATTCCGTCTTCAGCGAAATTATGCTGGCAAGTCGGACGAAATCCAAGTGTGATGCCCTCGCGGAGGCTATCGGCACGAAGTATGGCAACCGGAAAATCCAAACGGCTCAGGTCGATGCCGACAATGTGGCGGAGTTGGTGCGGCTGTTTCGCAGTTTCCAACCCGAACTGGTGCTCAACGTGGCTCTGCCCTATCAGGATTTGACGATTATGGATGCGTGCCTCGAAGCGGGCGTAAACTATTTAGACACAGCCAATTATGAGCCGAAGGACGAAGCCCGTTTTGAATATTCGTGGCAGTGGGCTTATCAGGACAGGTTCAAAAAAGCGGGGCTGACGGCTATTCTGGGGTGCGGTTTCGACCCGGGCGTGACGAGTGTTTTCACGGCATACGCGGCGAAGCACCATTTCAGCCGTCTGGACGAACTCGACATCGTGGATTGCAACGCAGGCGACCACGGCAAGGCTTTTGCCACGAATTTCAACCCCGAAATCAATATCCGCGAAGTAACCCAAAAAGGGAAGTATTGGGAAAACGGCAAGTGGGTCGTGACCGAGCCGCACGCCATTCATAAACCGCTGAACTACCCCAACATAGGTGCGAAAGAATCGTATGTCATCTACCACGAGGAACTCGAATCATTGGTGAAAAACTACCCCAGCCTCAAACGCGCCCGCTTCTGGATGACGTTTGGGCAGGAATATCTGACCCACCTGCGCGTGATTCAAAACATCGGTATGGCGCGCATCGACCCGATTATATACAATGGTGTGGAAATCGTGCCGATACAGTTCCTGAAAGCCGTGCTCCCCGACCCGGGCGAACTCGGCGAAAACTACACGGGCGAAACCAGCATTGGCTGCCGCATCAAGGGCATCGACAAGACCGGCAAGGACCAGACCTATTATATATACAACAACTGCCGGCATCAGGATGCCTACCGCGAGACCGGCGCACAGGGCGTGAGCTACACCACGGGCGTGCCGGCGATGATTGGCGCGATGATGTTTATGCAGGGGCTGTGGCGCGAGGCGGGCGTTTTCAATGTTGAGCAGTTCGACCCCGACCCGTTTATGGAGCAACTCAATAGGCAGGGGCTGCCGTGGCACGAAATCTTGAATGCCGATTTGGAGGTGTGATAGGGGTAAAACATAAGAAACCCGCATGTAAACTTGCGCCAAAGCGCATGATTAGATGCGGGTTCCATCTTTTTTAGCATATCCGGCAAAGTTACCAGCCCGGATTTTGTACCAAGCCCGGTGTCTGTTTCAGTTCGGAATTCATTATCGGGAAAAGGTAGTGTTTGGGCGACTCGAAGACGCGGTCTTCTACCTCGAAACGTTCCATTCGGTACTTATCGGCTCCGATTTCGATTTTCCCATTGTCGTCTCTCACCGGTTTCATGCCATGCACCCTGTGTTGTGTTTTGGGGTAGGGCAACTGACCGCCATTCGCTATATAGGTGTCTGAGGAATGGTCGAAAGCTCCGTATTTAGCGTCCTTAGCCTTTTCGTTGGTATCGTCCGGCTCGAGGTAAAGACGGCAACGCCATACTCGGTCGTTTTCGAAGAACAATTCCACGCGACGTTCCCGTTGGATATAGTCATTCAGCAACGCTTTGTCGGAGGCTGCTGCCGGAGGTATGGGAGCCATAAAGGAACGTGCTCTCACCTCGTTAAGCAGGTCAACGATAGCCTGACTTGGACCGTCTGTGTTGTTCACGGCTTCCGCATAGATGTAAATGATGGTCGGCAGGCGGAAATGGGCAGGACCATGCAAACTGTAACCGGCTGAATTTTTGGTCCATCCTTCCTTGAAATATTTGCGGAGATAATACCCTGTATGTGAACTCGAAGATTGGTAGTCGGCACCAACCACATCCTGACCGTCGAATGTGTTGATGACCTTGCCGCTGAATGTGGCTCCGTGATACACGATGTCGCGGTAGAAACGCGGGTCGCGGTTGACGTATGGATTGCCGTCGTCATAATACGGACTTCCGGTAAGCGGATTTATTTCTTTGGCTTTGTTGCTGTAAATGGGGTATCCGTAACCATCGATGATGATTTCATACTCATCCACTTGTTCCTGAACAGGCCTTTCGCGGGCGTGCCCACCCATAGAAGGCGGCACCCGGTCGCCGCCCCAGCCGCCGATGTCTTTGTCGTTGGTGCTGAACCAAATCCATTCCTCCTTATAGGCATCCATGCGTAAAAGCATATCCCACAAACGGCGATGTACCTGACTTGCGGCGGCATCGTCTCCATTAACATCCGTAAAATCATTTTCGCCATAAGCCGCAGGCGCATAAAGTTTGTAGCGAAGCGACCCATCGTTGCGCTTGAAATCCATCACGGCTTTGGCAGCCTCTTTGGCATCTGTCCAACGGGCAGCACTGTAACTGTATTCCTCTTTATGCACTCGTGTGTCGTTGGGGAGTGTGCCTCCGTTCCACATCGGGGTAGCCGCCAGCCAACGTGCCATCGCCTTCAAGCCGAGACAAGCCCCTTTATCCACACGCCCAAATTCAGTGCTATGAAAATCGGGCACCATGCCGTAAGCCACGTCAGCCTCTGCGCATATTTTTTCAACGATGGTGTGAACAGATTCCTTTTCAAACTTCATGTCGTCTTGCGGTTTCACGATATGGTCCACATAAGGCACTTCACCATATTGCCTGATAAGGATGTAATAAAGGTAAGCCTTGATAAAATGCGCTTCGCCGATACGTTTTTGTATATCGCCTTCGCGCCCGTCGCGGGGGTTGTCGGGTGTATTATACTGGGCAATCCCATCCAAAATCAGATTGGCTATACGCACATTTTCGTATAACTTATCCCAGTATTGTCTGGCATCGGAATTTGCGGGCATCCTGTCCGGTCCCCAGTTTCCTGTGTGGAATTGATGGGGAATAGACTGCTCGTGGTTACTCGCAGAGCCTTCGTCGGTGATAGATGCCGTACCAAAGTGATTGAAGTAAATAAGCGGTTTGCTGGAATTTTTTACCTTGTCATACAAATCGGTTATCATACCATCTACCTTATCATAACGTGTAAAAACGTCTAATTCGGTCATCTGATTGTCCGGTGCTTTGTCTAAATAATCTTCGCATGAATGGAAGAGTACACAAGCAACCAGAACTACTAAAAATTTTATATTTTTCATATTCTATACTTTTATTAATTAATATGTGATGTCTATTCCAAAATTGAAAATGCGTTGAATTGGATACCATGCGCCATCTCCATTCCGTGTTTCAGGGTCCACATCCACATCGCTCAACGAGTCGAACGTCAGTAAATTCATACCCTGTGCATAGATGCGCACATTTTGAAATCCTGCAAAACGAATGCTCTTCTTTGGCAGCGAATAGCCGATTTCCAAGTTTTTGAGGCGGATGTATTTTGCATCGTAGAGAAACAGACTGCTATCATCTCTCTTATTATTATCGTCTCTTCCGTAGGTCAAGCGCGGATAGGTGGCAACATCTTTTGTAGCCTCCGTCCAGCGATTGAGGTGCATGGGTTTAACTTTCCCGTACTGGTCTTGTTCGTAACTGGGGAATGCCCATACGGCAGGTCCATTGAGTAGCAGGCTCGTGTTGGCAGAGCCTTGAAGCATGACACTGAAATCGAACCCTTTGTATTGAAACCCGAAGGGGATGCCGAACTGAATTTCCGGTGTGCGCGGATAGCCCATGGATGTGCGGTCGTTCAAATCAGTAATTTTCCCGTCGTTGTCAAGGTCTTTATACACCACATCGCCGGGGTGCAATGTGCCCCACTGTTGGTAGCCGCTTGCATTCAGCCGGTCGGCTTCCGGTTGGTCATACACGAAATGGTCGAATACATAAACGAAGTTTTCGTCCACGCGCTTGCCGGTTTGTTGCCGCCATGCAAAATCACGGGGTATTTCATTCATAAAGCCAATCGTATTGCGTGCAAACGTGAAGTTTGGTTTGACAAAGTAGCGGAAGTCTTTGCCGATACGCCCATTCCAGCCGATTTCAAATTCAATACCATGGTTGTCCACAATGCCTGAATTGATTGGCGGGGCATCCTTCCCTACAATGTCGGGAAATCCCATTCTGTCGCCATCAGAGAGGGTCGTGATAATGTCGTAGCGATGCTCATTGAAATAATCAGCCACCAACGTCAATCGATTGGAGAGGAACTGCGCATCAATACCGATATTCAGTTTCTTTGCCTTTTCCCATGTCAAATCGGGATTGGCAAAATTGCCTTCCCTCACATAATCTGCCATGCCATTGTTGAAATTGTCGCCACCCACGCTGTAACGATTGCCGTCATTATTAAAGAATTGCAGATAGGCAAAACGGCTTCCACCGATGTTGTCGCTACCCACCAAGCCGTAAGAGCCGCGCAATTTCAGTCCGCTGAGCCAATCTTTCGTGCTTCCCATAAAATTTTCTTCGGACAGCACCCAGCCAATGGAGCCGGCGGGAAACAAGCCGTAGCGTTTGCCTTTGGCAAAATTTTCGGAGCCATTGTAGCCCACATTAAATTCTGCCAGATATTTGGATTGGAAAGCGTAAGCCACACGTCCGGCAAAGCCTTGATAACGATATTGGACATCTGCATCGTTGTCGCGACCTGAACGGTTGACCATTGCGAGTGCCGATACATCGTGGTCGTCGAATTTATGCATATATTCCAATTTCAATTGAAGATACGTCCTGTTTTGCGTAGCATTGTGGTCAAGTTGGTTGCGTGGCGTTTTGTCTTTCGCGAGGTCACGGTTTCCAATCTTATACGCGCCGTCGTAATTCGCATTGGCAAGATAATAGGAACCGAAAGAACCCTCCGTGGGTTGAAATGTGGCATATCCGCCGTAACCGCGGTAGCCATCAGCGTAGCCTTCAACATCACGCCTTATCCAACGTCCTTCTTCGGCATCATAAGAAAAAACGCCTTCCACTTTCAAGCCCTCTGTGATGAAGTCCAATTTGTGGGCGAGGGCAAACGAACCGTTGAGATAGGTTTTCTTCTCGTTGAGCCAACCTGTGCGCGACAATTCGCCCAATATGTTGAAGCGGTGTTGATAATCGCCGTACAACAAGCCTTCGGGATTGTCAAGCACAAATGTTTCATTTGCCGGATTGCCATTGTCTGGCAGCGTAATAGGCAGATGAGGCGGCTGTGTGTTGGCAATAGCCACAATACGGCTTGCGGTTGTCCCCGGTGCGTTGCGGTCGGTGATGCGGGCGCCCAAGTCCACTCTGACAAAGAAATCTTTGGTCACGTCCACATCCACATTCGCCCGAAAGTTGTAACGCTTGAATACGGCTTGCGTATTGTTCACGTCGTTCTCCACCGCATGATTGTAGTTTCCGCTCTGTTGGAAATAATCCGCCATCACATAGTAACGCGCGTTGCTCGAACCGCCGCGCACCGACAGGCTGTAATCCTGCTGCGAGCCGGGCTTAAACGCATAGTCGAAATAGTCCCAGTCATAGCCCAAACCATCGGAATTATCGCCTTTCGCTTTGCGAAAATTGTCAATCACTGAGGGCGAAAACAATTCCGAAGAGGATGGGTCAACGCCTTCGTTGATTCGCGCTTCATTATACAAAGTAGCATAATCTGCCGAGCCAAGATAGGTTGGAAACTTCACCGGGGCATTCGTACCGTATGAGGCTTTGAAATTGACGGTTGCCTTTTCCTGCGCTTTACCGCGCTTGGTGGAAATGATAATCACCCCGTTGGCACCGCGCACACCGTAAGGAGCGGTAGCGGAGGCATCTTTCAGGATGGTAAACGTTTCGATTTCTTCCGGCGAAAGGTAGCTCCATCCACCGTTGCGTTCCACCCCATCAATAATGATGATGGGATTCTTATCGCCATAAGTGCCGAAGCCGCGAATACGAATGTCCGCAGCATCCACACCCGGTTCGCCACCCGAAAACTGTGTGGCAATCAAGCCCGGCATACGACCCGCCAACGCATTGTTGAGGTTAGCCGTAGGGCTTTGTTGCAAGTCTTTCGTCGTGATGGTGGCAACAGAGCCGGTGATGGTTGCCTTGCGCTGAGTGGTGTAGCCGATGACGACGACTTCTTCCAACGCTTTCTCGTCATCAACGAGAGTTACATCCAATGTAGTTTTTCCTTGCAGTGCAATTTGCTGCGGTTGAAATCCTACATACGAAAAAATAAGGGTCGCATCGGTGTAGGGAACTTCTATCGAAAAGCGACCTTCGATGTCAGTTACAACCACACTGTTTGTCCCCTTCACAGAAACTGTCGCACCGGGCAGTTGGTCGCCATCGGCATCCGACACAATCCCCGTTATGACAGTTTTACCGCTCTGAGGCGGTTCGGCATAAAGAGGTTGTACCCCCCCCCCCCCGCACAGGTGCCTACGGCGTACAAAAGCAATGCAAATGTGCCGTTTTTTAAGAATTTGTTTTTCATTTATGTATGTGTTTAATTGTGAATAAATAAATTATCGGCGGCAAAGGTAAGCAACTTTTTCCTATCTCCCAAATTTTTTATGTTAAAATTTTCATTTTTAGAAAAAATAACAAAAAGGTTGGCGTTATTAAAAGTTTTACCTAACTTTGTCCCTCATTGAACAGGGTTTAAACGGATGTCGGCTCTGTTTGTGAAAATATTATTTTATAATCTAATTTTAATAAAATCATGAAAAGAATCTATTTTTTAGTATTAGTTTGCCTGTCAGGATATGCGCAGGCTGCGGAACCGGACGATGAAAATCTTACCGGAACCATGCTGTCGCGGGATGTTTGCAACGAAACGACCCATCCGGTGGAGGATGCTTTTGATGGAAATCTCGATACCTATTTTCAATCCTGCGCAGGGCAGAGCAATTGGATTGGGCTGGATTTGGGCGCGAAACACATTATCACCGGGGTGGCTTATGCGCCGCGTATCGACAGCGATTACCGTGCGCGGCTGGCTTTGGGCGTGTTTGAGGGCGCAAACACGCCCGATTTCGGCGATGCGCTCCCTCTGTTTATCATACCCGCCTCCACAGAAAGGGAATTGACCACCCGGGCGATAACTTGCACGCGCGGCTTTCGCTATGTCCGCTTTGTGCTGCCCATTGTGCCGGAATCCGGGAAAAGCAGCTATATCAGCGAACTGAAATTTTACGGACACGCGGGCGCGGGCGATGATACACAACTGCCGTGCATCGCCAATATTCCGGTGGTGTCGATTCATACCACCAACGCGCAGGATATTGTGGAAAAGGAAACATATATTAAAGGCATTGTATCGGTGATTGCCGCCGACGGGAAAAGCATTTATTCCGACAGTCTGGATATAAGAGGGCGCGGCAACAACAGTTGGACGCATCCCAAAAAGCCTTACCGGATGAAATTGTATAACAAAGCCTCGCTGTTGGGATTGCCTGCCAAAGAAAAGAATTGGACACTAATCAATAATTACGGAGATAAAACATTGATGCACAACTTGATAGGGTTTGAAATCAGCCGCCGGATGGAATTGCCTTACACGCCGGCGGCAACTCCGGTAAACGTGTTTTTAAATGGCGACTACAAAGGTTGTTATCAGTTGAGCGACCAGGTGGAGGTCGCCGACAAGCGTGTGGAAACCGACAAAATGAAAGAAACGGATATCACTCTCCCCAATCTGAGCGGCGGCTATTTGCTGGAAATTGATGTTTACGCCAACGGTGAGCCGGTGTGGTTTGAGTCTGTGGGCAACAAGATTCCGGTTACAATCAAATATCCGAAAGACGATGAAATCGTGCAGGCGCAATGGGATTACATTGAAAGTCACTTCAACCGCTTCGTTACAGCCGTCAACGCCGCCAATTACAAGACTGCCGATGGGTTCAGAAAATATCTGGATACGCCGTCTTTTCTTCGGCGGTTTTTGGCGATGGAATTTGCCGGAGATACCGACAGTTTTTGGAGCACATATATGTATAAAAAGCGCAACGACGACCGGTTTTATTTTTCGCCAATGTGGGATTTAGACCTTTCTTTTGAAAATGATTCGCGCACTTATCCCATCAACACGAAATCCGGCAACCAATGGATTTCCGCCTCAAACGGAAGTGCCGCCAATGGCATGCGTGAATTGGTGAATCGAATGCTGACAGATGCTGCTTTGAATCTGGAAATGGCTCATATTTATGCGCATTACCGAGATAACGGAGCCATCGAAGAAGAATCGTTATTACAATTTGTTGATAGCATGGCAACCCTATTGGAACAGTCGCAAAAATTAAACTTCACCCGTTGGCCCATTATGAACCAAAAAATACACGAGAACCCGAAAATTCATGGCAGCTACGCAGCCGAAGTGGCAAATGTGAAAAACTACATCGCCGGACGGATTGATTGGATAGACAACAAACTGAAATATGCCCCCACAGGCATCCAAAGCCCAACCACCAAAAACTCGTTAGCGATTTATCCCAATCCGGTAGCAAGAGGGCAGCAACTCCACCTGCCCCACCCCGGATTGGTGGAAATCTACTCCCTGCAAGGCATATTGGTCACACGGCAAGAAGTTTTGGAAGGCACCGCGTTGTCAACGGCTCGCTTGGCGGTCGGCTGCTACATTGTTAGACTGTCCGGCAATATGGGGGTGAAACGGGCTTTGCTGATTGTGCAATAAATCAAATGATTATCCGCAAAATATAGGGACGGATACCGTTGGATTAACCTACAGCGAAAGCACCAGACGGAAGCCCAGGCTGGAGTCGCGCATGGTGGGTCTGTTGGTGCCGCGCGACGACACACGGCAGTACTTCGTACTTTCGTCCCTGGCACCACCGCGATTCACGTGGCTCTCAGATAGACCCTCTGTATCACCCACAGGGTCGGTCTGCGCATCGCCACTATAGTAGTCGTACCAATCGCTGCACCATTCCCATACATTGCCGGACATATCGTGAATACCCAACTCATTAGGACGTTTTTTGCCTACGGCGTGGGTGCCCTTGCCTAAGTCGTATGAGTTTTCGACGTACCAAGCCACATCGTTGAGCGTATTGCTGCCGCTATACTTATAGCCCTTGCTTTTGTTGCCGCCTCGCGCTGCATATTCCCACTCTGCCTCGGTGGGCAAACGGTATGTCTTGCCCGTTTGCAGATTGAGCTTGTCCAAAAAGGTTTGTACATCCTTCCAACTCACACACTCCACCGGCAAATCGTCGCCCTTAAAAAGACTTGGATTGCTGCCCATAACATCCTGCCACAGTTTTTGTGTAACCTCATACTTGCCGATGGCATAACTGCTCAACGTAACTTCATGCGCCGGTTGCTCATCGGAGTCGGCATCGCTGACCTGCTCGGCGGTGGCTCCCATCGTGAACTTGCCGCCCGCTACGGTTATCATTGCCAAACTATCCACGACTTCCGGGTCGTCTTCGCTGCAAGAGGTGAACACTGCGCTTGCCATGCCCGTGGTGAGCAGAAAGCAGAAAGATGAAATGATTTTTTTTGTTTTCATCCTGCAAAGGTACAACTTTTTTTACTATCTATGAAGAAATTACGGCGTAAGCCAAAAGGGCAAACGCCTCATATATCAAAATTTCCTTTTTGGAAAACTTTTCGACATTTTCAAAATTTTAATTTTCTCTGTTTCTTGCTGTTATAGATTTTTTTGGAAAACTTGCTGAAATTTATTTATAAAAAGTTGCTCTTTTTTGAACAACCTTGTGGAAAATTTCTTACCTTTGCACTCTCAAAAAATGTAAGTTAAGATGATTCATACAGTTGTAAAAAGAGACGGGCGCGTGGTGGGCTACAATGACGAGAAGATTGGGACTGCCATTCGCAAAGCCATGTTGCAGACCGAGGCGGGCGAAGATTCGTTCCTTGTGAGGCAGATAACCGACCGGATTGGATTCTACGGGAAGGAGCAGATGACCGTGGAGGAAATTCAGGATATGGTGGAGATGGAACTTATGAACAGCCCGCGCAAGGAGGTTGCCAAGAAATACATCGCCTACCGCGACCAGCGTAGCATCGCCCGCAAATCGAAGACGCGGGATATGTTTCTGGAAATTATCGAGACGAAATCGAACGACATCACCCGCGAAAATGCCAATATGAACGCCGACACGCCCGCCGGGATGATGATGAAATTTGCCAGCGAAACCACCAAGCCGTTTGTGAACGACTATCTGCTGACCACCGAAGTGAAAGAAGCCGTGCGGCAAAACTATATCCACATCCACGACAAGGATTATTACCCGACGAAAAGCCTCACCTGTGTGCAACACCCTCTGGATAAGATACTTGCAAACGGTTTTTATGCCGGACACAGCGAATCGCGCCCCGCCAAGCGTATCGAAACGGCGAGTATGCTGGGCTGTATCTCGCTCGAAACGGCGCAAAACGAGATGCACGGCGGGCAGTCCATTCCGGCTTTCGATTTCTACCTCGCACCGTTTGTGAGGCGCACTTTTGTTGAAGAATTGAAATACGTGGGGCAACTCAACGGTGCCAATTACGAAAAACTCTACGAGGCACCCGTCAGCGACTATCTGCACCGCGAGTTGGAGGGCTTGAAAGGCGATGAGCGCGTGTTGCAACACGCTATGAATCGCACCGTGAGCCGCGTGCACCAGGCGATGGAGGCATTTATTCACAATATGAACACCATCCACTCCCGCGGGGGCAATCAGGTGGTGTTCAGTTCGATAAACTACGGCACAGACACGAGTGCCGAGGGGCGGTGCGTGATGCGCGAACTGCTGCTCAGCACAGACGAAGGCGTGGGGAATGGCACGACGGCGATTTTCCCCATCCAAATATGGAAAAAGAAACGCGGCGTGAGCTATTTGCCCGACGACCGCAATTATGACCTCTACACATTGGCGTGCAAAGTGAGTGCCCGCCGCTTCTTCCCCAACTTCCTGAATCTGGATGCCACATTTAATCAGCACGAAGAGTGGAAAGCCGACGACCCGCAACGCTTTAATTACGAGGTTGCCACGATGGGTTGCCGCACCCGCGTGTTTGAAAACCGGTTTGGCAAAAAAACATCCATCGGCAGGGGCAATCTCTCGTTTTCGACCCTGAATCTGGTACGCATCGCGATTGAATGCCGGCAGATAATTGATGAACCGGAACGCATCACAGCATTTTTCCGAAAATTGGATAACATATTGGATTTGGTTGCCTTGCAACTCCACAAGCGGTATGAATTTCAAAAGACCGCCCTGGCGAAGCAATTTCCCCTGCTGATGTCGGTGCTGTGGGAGGGTTGCGGCAGCCTCAAGCCCGACGACACCATCGAGAGCGTCATCAATCAGGGGACACTCGGCATCGGCTTCATCGGCTTGGCGGAGGCTCTCGTGGCGTTGAAAGGGAAACATCACGGCGAAGACGAACTGTCGCAGGCATTGGGACTGCAAATCGTAAACCATATTCGCAACCGCATCACGGAGTTTTGCGACACATATCAGCACAATTACAGTGTGCTGGCTACCCCTGCCGAGGGTCTTGCCGGTCGCTTCACCCGTTACGACCGCAAAACATTCGGCTACCTGGAGGGCATCACCGACCGCGACTATTACACCAATTCCAACCACGTGCCGGTCTATTACAAGTGCAGTGCCCACCACAAGGCGAAAATCGAAGCCCCCTACCACGACCTCACGCGCGGCGGACACATCTTTTACGTCGAAATCGACGGCGATGCCACCCACAACCCCGAAGCCATCATGACCGTAGTCGATTTGATGGACAAATACAATATGGGCTACGCCTCGGTCAATCACAACCGCAACCGCTGCATGGACTGCGGCTACGAAAACGCCACCTCGCAGCTCAGCGAATGCCCCAAATGCGGCAGCAACCACATCGACCGCCTGCAACGCATCACGGGCTATCTGGTGGGCACCACCGACCGCTGGAACAATGCCAAATTGGCAGAACTTAACGACCGCGTAGTCCATGAATAGCACCGTTTCTATCCTCGACATCGTGGAAGACACCACCGTGGACGGTCCCGGCTTTCGCACCACCATCTACGCCGCAGGCTGTCCCCGCCGTTGCCCCGGCTGCCACAACCCGCAGTCGTGGGAAATCGCCAATGGCAAGCCACGTTCAATCGACGCCATCATGGACAGGATTAAGCAGGCAGAATTTTCCAACGTAACCTTCTCCGGCGGCGACCCCCTGCTGCAAGTGGAGGCATTCACCGAACTCGCCCGGCGCATCCGCCAAGAAACCGGCAAAACGATATGGTGCTACACCGGCTATTTGCACGAAGAAATTGCGGCGACACCCAAGCTGGCGCAGATATTGCCCTTTGTGGATGTGCTGGTGGACGGTCCGTATATGGAAAACCTCCGCGACGAATCGCTGCGCTTCAGGGGGAGTAGCAATCAGCGAATAATAGACCTCAATTCAAAAAAAAATACTACCTTTGCAGTTCAAAAACATACGACAGAATATGACAAATACGCTGACAACAACAGATTTCAAGTTTCAGGCACAGACCAATGTCTATCACGGCAAGGTGCGTGATGTGTATTCCATTGGGCAGGACACGCTGGTGATGATTGCGACAGACCGCATCTCGGCTTTCGACGTGATTTTGCCGCAGGGCATTCCCTATAAAGGGCAGGTACTCAATCAGATAGCCTCCAAATTTTTGGATGCCACCGCCGACATTGTGCCCAATTGGAAACGGGCTACCCCCGACCCGATGGTTACGGTGGGCATACGCTGCGAGGCGTTTAAGGTGGAAATGGTCATTCGCGGCTACCTCACCGGCAGTGCGTGGCGCGAATACAAAACCGGCGTGCGCACCCTCTGCGGCATCGCTTTGCCCAACGGGATGCGCGAAAACGAGAAATTTCCGACACCCATCGTCACGCCAACCACCAAAGCCGATGCCGGACACGACGAAAACATCTCCAAAGCGGAAATCATCGCACAGGGGCTTGTGAGCAAAGACGACTACGAGCAATTGGAACGCTATACGCAGGCTTTGTTCCAACGGGGTACCGAAATAGCCGCCCAAAAGGGCTTAATCCTCGTGGACACCAAGTACGAATTTGGCAAAAAAGACGGCAAAATCTACCTGATTGACGAAATTCACACCCCCGATTCGTCGCGCTACTTTTACTCCGAAGGCTACCTGCAACGCTTTGAAAAAGGCGAAGAACAAAAGCAACTCTCCAAAGAATTTGTGCGTAAATGGCTGATGGACAACGGCTTTCAAGGCAAAACCGGACAAAAAGTGCCGGAAATGACACCCGCCTATTGCGAAAGCGTGTCGGAACGCTACATCGAACTGTTTGAAAAAATCACGGGCGAAAAATTCGTCAAGGCAGCCGCCGACGATGTTGCCGACCGCATCAAAAAGAACGTGGAGGCTTACTTAAAATAACGAGGGATTGCGGGTCAAGCCCGCAATGACAATTATGAAAGATTTATATGGACTGATTGGTTTTCCGCTGACGCACTCCTTCTCGAAGGGGTATTTCAACGATAAGTTTGCGGCTGAAAATATTGATGCCGAGTATGTCAATTTTGAAATCCCCACGATTAAGGACTTTAAGGAGGTGATTAAAAACAACCCGAATTTGAAGGGACTGAACGTTACGATTCCGTATAAAGAGCAGGTCATCCCGTTCCTGAATGGCGTGGACAGCGATGCCAAGGCGATTGGAGCCGTCAATGTGATTAAATTTAACCGCACGAAGGGCAAACTCAAACTGATTGGCTACAATTCAGACATCATCGGCTTCAAAGAGTCCATCGCGGCAAATATCGAGGCGGGCAACCATCAAAAAGCCCTGATTTTGGGCACCGGAGGAGCGGCAAAAGCCGTTTTTCAGGGATTGAAACAGTTGGGGATTACCTCCACTTTTGTTTCACGAAAAAAAGCACCCTGTCATTGCGGACTTGCCCCGCAAATCCCTCTGACTTACAGCGATTTAACTCCCGAAGTGATGACCACCCACACCGTCGTTGTCAATTGCACGCCGGTCGGAATGTGGCCCCACGTGGACGAATGCCCCAACATCCCCTACAACTTGCTGACAGACAGGCACTTGCTCTACGATTTGCTTTACAATCCCAACGAAACGCTCTTTATGAAGCACGGCTTGGAGCACGGAGCCACCGTCCAAAATGGCTTGGAGATGCTGCTGTTGCAAGCCTTCACAGGCTGGCAGATTTGGCAGAAATGAAAAAAATCCGTACCTTTGCACAATGAAAAAGAATGAAAGTGCACCTGTCACACTGGGGACGGAAAGCATCGGAAAACTCTTGAAGCAGTATGCCATACCGGCGATTATTGCGATGACTGCCTCCTCGCTCTACAATATCACCGACAGTATTTTTATCGGTCACGGCGTTGGTCCGCTCGCCTTGTCGGGCTTGGCGATTACCTTTCCGCTGATGAATCTTGCGGCCGCTTTTGGCTCTCTGGTGGGCGTGGGAGCCTCCACGCTGCTCTCTATTCGGATGGGACAAAAAGACTATGAGACCGCCAACCACATTTTGGGCAATGTTTTCTCGCTCAACCTCATCATGGGGGTGCTCATTTCGCTTATCACCATCCCTTTTCTTGAGCCGATTTTGCTCTTTTTCGGTGCCAGCCCCGCAACGCTACACTATTCCTACGACTTTATGTTCGTCATCCTTTTGGGGAATGTATTCACGCACATGTACTTCGGGCTCAACGCTTTACTGCGCTCGGCGGGCAATCCGCAGCGGGCGATGGTGGCGACGATTTATACCGTGCTCATCAATATAGTGCTCAATCCGCTGTTCATTTTCGGCTTCGGGTGGGGCATTCGGGGGGCTGCCATGGCTACCATCATCTCGCAGGCGATTGTGCTCGGATGGTTGGTTCATACGTTCAACGATAAAAGCTACTTTATCCATTGGAAGCGAGGCATTTACAAACTGAAACGGCAGATTGTTTCCGACTCGTTTGCTATCGGGATGGCTCCTTTTTTGATGAATGCCGCAGGTTGCCTGATTGTCATTATCGTCAATCAGCAGTTGCTCAAGCACGGCGGCGACTTGGCGGTGGGTGCTTATGGCATCGTCGTTCGGGTGGCGTTCCTCTTCATCATGATTGTGATGGGGCTGAATCAGGGGATGCAACCCATCGCGGGCTACAACTATGGTGCCAAGCTCTACGACCGCGTGACGGAGGTGCTGAAAAAGTCGATTTTCTACGCCACGCTAATTATGACCGCCGGCACAGTCCTTGTAGAACTCTTTCCGCACGCCGTAGCCTCCATCTTCACGACCGAAGAAAACCTGGTGAACATCGCCGTGCCAGGATTGCGCTGGGTGTTCGCCATTTACCCGCTCATCGGCTTTCAGATGGTCTGCTCGGCATTTTTCCAAAGCATCGGCAAGCCAAAAAAGTCAATCATCCTGGCAATGTCGCGCCAAGTGCTCATCCTCATACCCATACTATTGATACTCCCCAACTATCTGGGAGTAACAGGAGTATGGGAAAGCATGTTCATCTCCGATGCCTTCTCGGTGGTGCTGGCAGGTGTGCTGCTTTGGACGGAATTTAGAACGCATAAATAATTAAGAATTTGATAACCTATCGGTTATAAATCCGTATCAAAATCAAACAAGTTCAGAAACATCTCTTTGATGGCATCACGCTGTGCTTCAATATCTTTATTTATCCTGTTTACAAGCACATAAGAGCTTAATTCAGGCAAAATGTAATAAGCAAAAGTTTCACGTCCTATCAATCTGTCAATAACGTAGGAGTATATTCTATAGCGTTGATTTCAATTTTTTGTCGGTGAAAAATTTGTATATCTCCGCAAACAAAAAATCATCACTTCCGGTAGGTGATGATTTTTGCACAAACTGCACCTTGTATGGCTCGCTGTCGAACTTCATGGAACTAAGTATTTGTCCGGTTTGTGATGACAATACATCCCCTCCGTTACCTTAATCCATTCGCCTGTAAAGCTGGACAATGGCTTGGGCTTCCGTTCGCTACGTGTTTCCCAGCCCTTGCGTATGCTTTTGGGCGGGATTCTTTTGTTTTTTGTTACTGCTTCCATAATTTCAATGTTTTAATTTCGGCTACAAAGGTAATTATTATTTTTGTATTTTCTATACTTCAAAATTTTTTCGTACCTTTGCACCGTTAGTTTCAATTATGAAAAAAAATAACAGATGAAGGAAGTGACCATTATTACTATCGGGCGACAGTTGGGGAGTGGCGGCAAGATGATTGGCGGGCTGCTCTCGGAATGCTTGGGCATTCCCTGCTACGACAAGGAGTTAATCGAACTCGCGGCTGCGGAGAGCGGCTTGGGCAAGGAATTTTTCGAGAAAATCGACGAAAAGAGTAGCCACAGTTTTCTTGGCAACCTCTTTGGCTTCCGCTCCGGCTTTATGGGCGACAATTCGGGCAATTACCTGTCCAACGAAATGCTGTTTAAGATACAAAGCGATGTCATCCGCGATTTAGCCGAAGAATCCGGCATCTTCGTCGGTCGCTGTGCCGACTACATCCTGCGCGACCACCCGCACTGCCTCAAGATTTTTATCACCGCCAACACCGAAGACCGCCTCAGCCGCCTCAGCCGCGACCACGGCATCTCCAAAGAAAAAGCGGAGGCTCTCATCGAAGAAATCGACCGGAAACGCGCCGCCTATTACAACTATTTCAGCAACAAAACATGGGGAATGGCAGCCTCCTACGACCTCTGCATCAACTCCTCCGTGTTCAGCGAAGAGGATATTATTGGCATCATTATCAAGCAGTTAGAAGTAAAATAGCGGGAACTGCTATACATCTTTCAAAACTCCCAGCGGATAGGCTGGAAACAAGTTGTCCACCATCCACTTGTTGGCTTGGTCGGCACTCATTTTCCAGCCTGCCGTGCAGGTGGCTACAACTTCAACTATGGACGTGCCCTTGCCCGCCATCGCGTTTTCAAACGCCTTGGTGAGCATTTTTTTTGTCCTTTTGACGGCAGCCACGGTGTGCACCGCTTCGCGCGTGACCAAGCAGGTGCCTTCCAGCGGCACTAATATGTCGGTGATTTTCAGCGGGTAGCCGTTCAATGCCACATTGCGACCATAGGGGCAAGTGGCGGTTTTCATATCCACGATGGTCGTGGGCGACATTTGCCCGCCGGTCATTCCGTAAATCGCGTTGTTGATGTAGATGATGGCGATGTTTTCGCCGCGATTGCAGGCGTGGATAGTTTCTGCCGTGCCTATCGCCGCCAAATCGCCGTCGCCCTGGTAGGTAAAGACCATTTTGTCGGTATTGAGCCGTTTGACAGCCGTTGCCACCGCCGGCGCACGCCCGTGAGCGGCTTCAATCCAGTCGATGTCCACGTAGTTGTAGGCAAAAACGGCGCAACCGACCGGCGCGATGCCGATGGTCTTCTCTGCCAATCCCATCTCGTCGATGACGCTCGCCATCAAGTTGTGCACCACGCCGTGGGTGCATCCAGGGCAGTAGTGCATCGGGGTGTCGTTGATGAGGCGGGGCTTGCCGTAAACGATATTTTCGGGTTTCTTTATATTTTCCATGACGTTTTTTTTAATGCTTCATACACTTCCTGCGGCGTGGGGATGATGCCCCCCATACGTCCGAAGTGGGCGACGGGGACTTGGCAATCCACCGCCAATTTCACGTCTTCAATCATCTGTCCGGCATTCAATTCCACCGTCAGGATGCCCTTGAGTTTGTTTTTGTAGGTATTCAACCGCTTAGACGGATAGGGATAAAGCGTGATTGGGCGGAAAAGTCCGACCTTGATGCCCTCTTTGCGGGCGATTTCGACCACTTTTTGCGCGATGCGGGCGGCTGCGCCAAATGCCACAATCAGGTAGTCGGCATCGTTGCAGTGCAATTCTTCGTAGCGCACCTCGTTTGCCTCAATCTCTCGGTATTTCGCCTGAAAGCGGATATTATATTGCTCCCAGATGGTAGAATCCATCTCCAGCGAGGTGTGAATGTTCGGTTTGCGGTTGACAGGCTTGCCCAACGCAGCCCACGGGCACTCCTTGCGAATTTCCGCCTCCGTGCGACGGGGGCGTTGCGGCGGCAAAACCACTTTTTCCATCAACTGCCCAATCATCCCGTCCGACAAAATCATCGCCGGATTGCGGTATTTGAACGCCAAATCGAAACCTATAGCCACGTGGTCAGCCATCTCTTGCGCCGAAGCCGGTGCCAACGTAATCAGATGATAGTCGCCGTGCCCACCCCCCTTAACTGTCTGAAAATAGTCGGATTGGCTTGGCTGAATAGTCCCCAAGCCGGGTCCCCCCCGCATCACATTCACAATCAGCGCGGGCAACTCCGTGGCAGCGAGGTAAGAAATGCCCTCCTGCTTGAGGCTAATCCCCGGACTCGACGACGAGGTCATACACTTCTTGCCGCACCCCGCACCACCATACACCATATTGATGGCAGCCACCTCACTCTCGGCTTGCAGCACCACCATACCGGTTGTCGTCCACGGCTGCTCGTCCATCAGCGTCTCCATAATCTCCGACTGTGGCGTGATGGGATAGCCAAAATAGCCATCGGCACCGTAGCGAATCGCCGCGAGCGCAATCGCCTCATTGCCTTTCAATAATTTTACTTCTTCAGCCATCACTCATTTTATTTATCCAAACAAGTGACAAAGGTACTACTTTTTTTAGAGAATGGCAAATGCCGCCAACACAGGGCCAGGGCAAACGCATCTTAATTAGTTAGGATTTTCAATAAATAATCATTATTCCATCCGGCATCAAGCCTTTTGCCTCTGACACTTCGCTTTTTAGACTGGTCATGTTTAAGGAGATTAAGGGCAATTCTATTGAGCATGGAAAAATTTTGCGCCGCATAGCCTGCCCTTTTTCGGCTATCATCCTCATTGAAAGACACATCTAATTGCCAATGCAGATTGTTTTCAATACCCCAGTGCGAGCGAACGCCGGTGCCGATTATTTTTGCATCACCGCTGGAACTGGTGATATAGAGCCGGGTTTCTTTTTCCTCTTTGCCAGTTGATTTGAAGTAACATGTGGATTCTATGCTGACTATCGCACGCAAGTCTTTCCATGCCGCAGCCTTGTCTATAAGCGACAGATTGTTGTAGAGTGTGCATTTCCGTCGCTCAATGCGACCATGGTATCGCCGTGATTTCATTCGACTTTTCATCAACTTTGATTTGCCCTAAACTCAACTGATTGGCTTTTGACCACGCGCTGACAATATGAACCGCACGTTTGGAATTGCCCGCTCGCGAGCCGCAAAGGGTTTTTCCATCAATGCTGACAATGTCGCCGTCCGTGAGCTTTGAGATGTCTTTTATCCATGACAGGAAGGCGCGCTCAAATTCAGCAGGGTCTAACGCACTGAAAAATCGGTTGAAAGTGTCGTGATTGGGAATGCCGTTGGGCAATTTCAGATAGTGCCGTAACCAAGATTCTTTGGCTTTGCCATAATCTTCAATATCATTCCACGTTTCTGCTCCACAAATAACTGCTGCAATGGTGATAAAAATAATGTCCCCCATCAAATGCACTTTGCTCCTATCCACGCGCGGGTCTCTCAGCTCTGTAAAATAACTAAGCGGTGTTTGCATAACTCTTTTTATTATACTAACGCAAATCGAAAGGATTTAGTATTTAAATTTTGTTAAATTTTGATGCGTTTGCCCTGAACACAGGGCCAGGGCAAACGCATCTTAATTAGTTAGGATTTTCAATAAATAATCATTATTCCAGCCGGCATCAAGCCTTTTACCTCTCACACTTCGCTTTTTAGATTGTTCCTGTTTAAGGAGATTAAGGGCTATT
>BNTR01000021.1 GCA_025996755.1 Bacteroidia bacterium | reverse complement strand
TCAGTATCTACGACACGGAAATCCCCGTTCAAACCGACATACAGTATCCCGATTCCGGCATTTACGTTTATACCATCAGGCAGGAGATGAGCGAAAATCCGCTGCGGGGCATCACCGACGTGGGGCTGCGGGTGGTGAAAAGGTAAAATCAGAAACAGCCTATTGAAAATCCAAATAGGGCGCGACGCGCGTCCAATCGTCGGCGGTAAATTCTTCGAGCAGTTGCAAATCGCTGATGCCCTGCAACGTTCCGAGTTTTTTGCGCGTTTCGATGATGGCTTTTGCCTGATAAAAATTGAGGTACGGGTGGTTTCGCAACTTGTCGATGCCGGCTTTGTTCACCTGAATGCGCACAATGTCGGTGTCATCAACCCGAATGTAGGGCGCAATCTGCTCAAACAGTTCGACATACATCCCATACACCTCTTGCAACTGCTCCACGCGGTGATAGCCTCCCAAAATGTTGCGATACGCCACGATGCGCTTGGCAAAGGACGAGCCCACGCCGGGGATTTTCTTCAATTCCAGCGTGTCGGCGGCATTCAGTTGGAGCGTTTCGCCCTTGGCAAATTTATCCTGCCTCGGCACATCGGCTCGCGGCGCAGGGCGCACGATGGTGTCGCGGTCTCTGGCATAAAACGTGCGGGTTTTAACCGGCGCAGGCTTGTCGCGCAATCCCCGCTCCTGCGATACCCTTGGCGGCGCATCTCGCGGTGCATCTCGCTGTGGCAGAGGCACATACGTCCCTGTCGGCTTGCCGTCGTCGCCATTGAGCACTTCCACGTCCTGACTTTCTTCCAACACCTCCGCCGGAGGCACCCGAAAGAACCATTTCCCCAACAACACGCCCGCAATGAGCACGGCTAAAAGCACAATCCCTTGGCGTTCCCGCTTCGAGAAATAAAAAAAGGTTTTCCACATTTCAGTTATATATTATATATGTTTTAAAAAAGCGATAATTGTACCGGCGCGGCGGGTTTCTTGCCCTTGATTCGCCTGCCCCTGCTGATTTCAACGGCTCCGTCGGTCATGTAAAGGGTGCGGTCGGTCAATCGTGCCAAGTCCTCATCGTGGGTAACGATGACGAATGTCTGGTGAAATTCGGCACGCAGGTCAAAAAAAAGTTGATGCAATTCTTCCTTGTTTTTGGTATCCAAACTGCCGGACGGCTCATCGGCAAAAATCACTTCGGGCTGATTCACCAACGCGCGAGCAACCGCCACGCGCTGCTTTTCGCCCCCGCTCAGTTCGGCAGGCTTGTGCGAGATGCGGTCAGACAATCCCAAAAAATTAAGGATGTCTTTCGCCTTTTTCTCGGCATCGGACGGACGTGCCGACCCAATCAAAGTCGGAAGCATCACATTTTCCAAAGCGGTAAACTCCGGCAACAACTGATGAAATTGAAAAACAAAGCCGATATTTTTATTGCGAAACGCCGCCAATTCCTTCTCTTTCAGTTCATTAACATTCACATCGCCGTAAAAGACTGCCCCCATATCGGGCTTGTCTAACGTGCCGAGAATTTGCAGCAAAGTGGTCTTCCCCGCGCCGCTCGGACCGACAATAGAAACCACCTCGCCTTTTTCAATCGTGAGGGTAATGCCTTTCAGCACATTCAGCGTGCCAAAATTTTTCATTATGTTTCTACAACTTATCAGATTCAGTATTTTTATATGATGCTCATCACCGATTTTGCCAACTCCTCCGCCTCGCGCTGCGTGGGGGCTTCGGTGTAGATGCGGACGATTGGCTCGGTGTTGGACTTGCGAAAATGCACCCAGCGGTCGGGGAAATCGACTTTCACGCCGTCGATGTCGTTCACCGGATAGTCGGCGTATTTCTTTTTCACGGATGCGAGAAGCGCGTCCACGTCCGTTGTCGGGCTTAAATCGAGCCGTTCTTTTGCCATAAAATAGCTTGGATAGGTGGCGCGGAGTTCGCTCACCGTCTTGCCCGTCTTTGCCAGGTGCGTGAGGAACAAGCCGATGCCGACCAGCGCGTCGCGACCGTAGTGCGAAGCCGGATAGATGACCCCGCCGTTGCCTTCGCCGCCGATGACGGCGTTGGAGTCTTTCATTTGCTTCACCACATTGACTTCGCCGACGGCGGAGGCGGTGTATTTTCCCCCGCGGCGTTCGGTAACGTCGCGCAGGGCGCGTGTCGAACTCATATTGGAAACCGTGTTGCCGGGCGTGTGCGACAGCACATAATCCGCGACAGACACGAGCGTGTATTCTTCGCCAAACATCTCGCCCTGTTCCGTGATAATCGCCAGGCGGTCTACGTCGGGGTCAACCACAAAGCCCACATCGGCTTTTTTGTTTTTGATGAGGTCGGCAATTTCCGTCAAATGTTGCGGCAGCGGCTCCGGATTGTGGGCGAAAACGCCTGTGGGGTCGGTGTTCAGTTCGATGATTTTGTTCACCCCAAGTGCGCGTAGCAGTTCGGGCAGCACGATGCCGCCAACGGAATTGACCGTGTCAATCGCCACCGTGAAATCGGCTTTTTTGATGGCTGCCGCGTCCACTAATTTCAATGCCAACACATGGTCGATATGCTTTTTCGTATAGGAATTGTCCGTTTTCACTTTGCCCAATTTATCGACTTCGGCGAAAGTAAACGACTCGCGTTCAGCGATTTGCAGGATTTCGTTGCCTTCGGCGGCGTTGAGAAATTCGCCTTTGGCGTTGAGCAGTTTCAGGGCGTTCCACTGTTTGGGATTGTGCGAAGCGGTGAGGATGATGCCGCCTGCGGCGTGTTCCATCGTAACTGCCAATTCGGTTGTTGGGGTGGTTGCCAAACCGATGTCCACCACGTCCAGACCCATACCCATAAGGGTGCCCACCACCATGTTGCGCACCATCTCGCCCGAAATGCGGGCATCTCTGCCCACCACAATCGTGCGTGCCGCAGGGTCGGCAGACTTAATCAACGTGGCATAAGCCGCCGTGAATTTTACCACATCAAGCGGGGAAAGCCCCTCACCGGCTTTCCCGCCGATGGTTCCGCGTATTCCGGAAATAGATTTTATTAACGACATATTTTATAGATATTTTTAATAATTTTCATTTAATTTCAGGGTTGCATTCTGTATATCAAATTTTTGTAAAACACCGGACTAAAGCCGCTATTGTCCGACGACGTGCCCAAAGCCGACGGCACAAGCAGGTCAATAACCGTCCCTTCGTTCACATAACTCAACGGAACCGCCCAGCCATTGCACGACAAGTCGTAAGTGTTTTTGCCATAACTGTAAGGATTGCCATACTGAAATTCCATTGGAAAATAGTTGGCAAAAGTGGACGCAAAAATCGTGTCTGCACCCTCCTTGGACACAAATGACTTGACATAATAGAAATAGTCGAAGCGCACGAGCACCTCGTTCATAGATTTGATTTGCCGCCCGGTGCCTTTCTTTGCTACGCGAAAATAAAGTCCGTCAGAAGATGCCCGAAAATACTCATTTTCTTTAAATGTAGTGTCGGCAGGAAAGATTGACAGCACCTCAATCTCTTGCATACTGAGGTATTTTCTAATGGCATCCTTTTCTTCATCAATATATTCCTGCAATGTTTTTGAAGTATCGCAAGACATTGTCGCAAAGACAGTTGCAACAAGCGAAATGACCAGTTTCATAATGCCCGTAGGCTGAAGCCTACGGTTAATAAAGTACTGTCCCTGCGGGACATATTGACCCTTTTTCATAATTTTAAATTTTTAATTGTTAGTTGTTCTTTATATCTCGGCAAAGCCTCCTCGAAGAGGCGGACGGCGTTGTCTAATGAGCCGGAAAATTCGCCTCCGGCGGCGTTCAGGTGCCCTCCGCCGGTATAGACGTCGCTCGCAAACTCGTTGGCGGGGAAGCCGCCCTGCGACCGGAGCGAAATTTTTACAATGTCTTCCTCTTCGCGGATAAACACCGAAAAACAGATGTTCTCGATGCTCAACGGGATGTTTACAAAGCCCTCCGTATCGCCTTTTTTCCACTGAAATTTCTTTTGTTCCTCGAAAGAAAGCGTAATCAGGGCGGCATTGTATTCCTCAAAAATGCGCATTTTTTTGTAAAGCACATAGCCCTCCAAGCGGATGCGCGACTCCGAATAGTGGTTATACACCTTCTGATAAATAATATCCTTATTGATACCTTTTTCCAGCAGTTTACTGATAATATAATAGATTTCAGGGGTATTGGAATTGTAGGAGAACGCGCCCGTGTCGGTCATCATCCCCGCGTAGAGGCATTCTGCACTGCTTTTGTTTATTAATTCATCCAATCCGATGTCGTTGATAAATCGGTAGAGCAACTCGCTCGTAGACGACATTTCGGGGTGCGAAATCGTAACATCGCAAAAATTCGCGGGCTGCGGATGGTGGTCAATCATGATTTTCCGTGCCGGCACTTTTTCGAGCAAACCGGACAACTGCTGCACACGCTTCGGAATGTTAAAATCCATGCAAAATATCAATTCCGCATTGTGAAGCATCCGCGCGGCAAGGGCATCTTTCCATTCGGCAACCACAATGTCTTTGACACCGTCCATCCACTTCAAAAAGCCCGGATAATTGTTGGGAACAATCACATCCGCCTGTTTGCCCAATTGCTTGAGAACGTGCCAAAGGGCTAAGGATGAGCCGATTGCGTCGCCATCGGGCGAAACGTGCGCCACGAGGACAATTCGTTGAGCCTTGTCAATCAGCCTTTTAGCCTGCTGAATACTTTCTTTTGATATTACCGGATTAAGCATATCTGTTATTTCTCTGTTTTTACTGCTGCCATGATGCCCATAACCTGTGCAAGGGCTTGCATCCGTCCGAGGAAGGAATAGCCCGGGTTATAGGTCTTGTGGATGTCGTCGAGCATCAGTTGGGCGTGGTCGACGCGCATCGGCAGTGTGGGATTTTCTTTTTCAAAGATGCGGACGAGTTCGACGATGTGTCCGCGACCTGCCAAGTGACTGGTTTCCAGCACGTTGCCGTTAGGTTCCACCTGCGTGCTACGCAAATGGACGAAATGGGTGCGCCCGGCGAAGCGGCGAGCCATTGCGGGAACGTCGTTGTGGATGCCTGCACTGAGCGACCCGGCGCAGAACGTCAAGCCGTTGTGAGGGTTGTCCACCGCCTTCAAAAACCAGTCGATGTCGTCGGCATTGGTAACGATGCGCGGCAATCCGAGCACCGCAAACGGGGGGTCGTCGGGGTGTACGCACATATTGACCCCATATTTTTCGCACGTCGGCATAATCGCCTCGAGGAAATATTTCATATTGGCACGCAACTGTTCTTTGTTGATGCCATCGTAGAGCGCGAGCAATTTTTTGAACAGCACCACCGGATTTTTGTCGCCCTCCTTGATGTTTCCGTTCACAAAGCCCTGAGTCTTAATGATAATCGCCTCAATCAGCTGGTCTTTTTCGGCTTCCGTGATGGTTTTGTCCCATTCGGCGGCACGGGTCAGTTCTTCGGCGGAATAGTCTTTCTCGGCACCCGCGCGTTTCAGGATGTGAACGTCGAAATAGGCAAATTGCACGCGGTCGAAATAGAGCGAAAAACTGCCGTCGGCATTGCGCTTTTTCAAATCGGTGCGAATCCAGTCGATGACGGGCATAAAGTTGTAGCAAACGGTTTTCACGCCTGCCTCGCCAAGGTTTTTCAGACTTATCTTGTAATTCTCAATCAATTGAGCGCGGTCGGCACCGCCATATTTGATGCTTTCAGACACGGGCAAACTCTCGACCACCGACCAGCGAAGCCCCGCTTTTTCGATATAATCTTTCAAGTCTTTAATGGCTTCGGGCGACCAAACTTCGCCATTGGGCACATCGTGAAGAGCGGTAACAATCCCCTCCACACCAATCTGCCGCAGCATTTCCAACGTGATTTGGTCTTTCTTGCCAAACCATCTCCAAGTTCTTTCCATAATTTCCTATTCCTCTTTTTAGTGCTGCAAAGGTACAAATTATTTTTGAAATTCAGGGTGTTTTTGGTTAATTCTTTTTTTTGAGGGCTATTTTCCGCAAACTGTTTTTTTCGTACCTTTGCACCCATGAAATTTTTAGTAAATGACGAACACAAATAATATGAAAAACTTACAGTTGTTTTTCGCTTCCACAATACTCCTCTCTGCGGGATTTGGTGCTCATGCCCAAAATAATGGCAATGAGCAGGGTATGGAGTTGGGCGAGTTGCAGTTGCACCAAGACAGCGTGGCTGTTCGGGATGCGTTCACCGGGTGGTGGAAGGATTCTCAAGCCTCACTTGACGAACGGATGGCGTGGTATGCCGATGCCAAATTTGGGTGTTTCGTCCATTGGGGTGCCTATTCCTCTTTGGGTGGTGTGTGGAACGGGTCTGCTATTGGCACATACGCCGAGCATGTGATGCGGGCAAAAAAAATTCCCTTGGCGGAGTATAAAGAAAAGGTGATACGAACCTTTAATCCGGTAAATTTCGATGCCGATGAATGGGTGCGCAGAGCCAAAGAGGCAGGTATGAAGTACTTTATTGTTACCGCCAAGCACCACGATGGCTTTGCCGTCTATCACTCGGACGCTTATCCCTACGATATGCGGCTGACACCTTTTTCGCGCGACCCGATGGCAGAACTGAAGGCTGCCTGCGTGAAGCAGGGACTTAAATTTGGGTTCTATTATTCTCACGCTTTCGACTGGGAACATCCCGATGCGCCGGGCAACGACTGGGATACTTTCGACAACGGCTTCACCGGAGGTAAAAACCCCGGTGGCGATGCCCTTCACGGCAGCAGGGATTGGTGGATGAACGGCACATACAAGGCTTTCTTAACCAATGCCGACCGTTATGTGAATGAAAAGTCTATCCCGCAGGTGATTGAGCTGGTGCAGAAATACAACCCCGACATCATGTGGTTTGATACGCCCCACAAATTGCCGCTCTATCAGAATATCCGCATTTGCAAAGCGTTGCGCGAAGCAAAAACCGATGTGGTCATCAACGGACGGTTAGCGCGTTGGGGCAATTATCAATTGGGTGATTACGCTAACAGCGGCGACCGTGCCGCCTATCTTTTTCCGTTGGAAGACCCTTACTGGGAAAGCATCCCTACAACCAACAACTCCTACGGCTACAGTTCTGCCGATAAATCGCACAAGCCACCCGCGCATTTTATCCGGCTACTCGAAACCGCCGCTTCCAAAGGCGGAAACATCCTCCTGAACGTGGGTCCGAAAGGCGATGGAACATGGGACGCGCCGGACACATTGATTTATCGGGCAATCGGCGAATGGATGAATGTCAACGCTGAATCTATTTACGGCACTGTGCGCACCAACGATATTCCCATTCCCAACTGGGGAGTAATCACCCGGAAAGCGAATGTGATTTACCTCCATGTGCACAACTATCCTAAAAACGGCGAACTGTGGGTAGGCAGTTTAAAGGCAACCGTCACGCAGGCAAAAATCCTTCAAACGGGCGAACTCCTCACCTGCACGCAGCACGGCAAAGATTTGCGACTGCAAGTGCCGACCACCGCTCCCGATACCGCCAGTACGGTCATCGCCCTCACGATTGACGGCAATTACACTGCCGAGTCTCAACGTTTGCTTGACACGAAAGAAAATAATGTGCTGCCAACTTTCGATGCGATTCTTGGCGGTTCGCCTTTCTCGCGGGGCGATGGGAAAAACGGCTATAACTACCTCCACGACTGGAAAGACGACAGCCAAATCCTAACGTGGAACGTGAGCGTGCGGGAAACAACCTCGTTTGAGGTAAGCATTGCATACAACCGCGCCGCGTCGTCAGATGAAGGAACGGTTGTGGTGGAAGTCGATAACGCAAGCCACGAAGTAAGTTACAACGCCACTACACCTGCCTCGCTCTTTGTGGCGCAAATTGCGCTGACTGCCGGCGACCATGTGATTAAATTGCGGGGCAAGACCTATAAAGGGTCGCAATACATGCGTCCTTTCAGTGTTTCGCTTACGCCGGTGAATATACAAGTTATCAAAAAAAGTCTTACCTTTGCGGAATAAATTTTAATTACATCATGGAAGACAAAAAAAATACATCCTTATTCAAAGGAAATGACGGAACAAACTACTTGTTTCCGTTCATACTCGTTACGTCGCTGTTTGCCTTGTGGGGCTTTGCCAACGACATCACCAACCCGATGGTGGCGGCATTCAAAAACATCCTGCTTATCTCCAACTTCGAGAGTTCGCTGGTGCAGTTCGCTTTTTACGGCGGCTATTGCTTTATGGCTATTCCGGCGGCGATGTTTATTCAGAAGTTTAATTACAAAACAGGCATTTTGGTGGGCTTGGGATTGTATGCCGTCGGGTGTTTGCTTTTCATCCCTGCGGGCAACGCCATGGCTTTCTGGGCTTTTTTGCTCGCTTATTTTGTGATGACTTGCGGACTGGCATTTTTGGAAACGACCTCCAATCCATTTATTTTGTCGTTGGGGGCGGAAGAAACCGCCACGCGCAGGCTCAATTTTTCGCAAGCATTCAATCCAATCGGGTCGCTCACGGGGATGCTGATAGCCAAGGAGTTTATCCTTGCGCGGCTCAATCCCGCCACCGAAGCCGAGCGAATCGCCTTGGGGCAGAGCAATCCGGAAGCCCTGACTGCCATCCGGCAGTCCGACCTCGCCATTGTAAGTTTCCCCTACCTGATGCTCGGATTGGTTGTAGCACTCTTTTTCATCGTTTTTGCCGTATCCAAATTGCCGCAGATTACGGTTTCAAACACGGTTGCCGCGGCTCAATCCAGCACCGGTGCCATCTTCAAACGCTTGATTAAAAACAAATTATACATTCGTGCGGTGCTTGCGCAAGTCTTTTATGTGGGCGTACAAATCATGGTGTGGACATTTATCATCCAATATGCTCAAAACGAATTGGGCATGAGCAAAGCGGATGCGCAGGGCTACAATATGTGGGCGATGGGCATTTTCGTTGCCAGTCGATTTATCTGTACTTTCCTCTTGAAATATTTCAAGCCGAATACGCTATTGTTCACGCTGGCAACAGGCGGAGGAATCTTCACTTTGGGCACGATTTTCATTCACGGCATAACCGGCTTATATTGCCTCGTAGCCATCTCTGCCTGCATGTCGCTGATGTTTCCAACGATTTACGGCATAGCGTTACGCGGCATGGGCAACGATGCCAAATTAGCCTCTGCGGGCTTGATTGTGGCAATCGGCGGCGGCTGTCTGATGCCACCGTTGCAGGGCTTGCTGATTGACAAAGCGCACTGGTTCGGCGAGGCATTAGACTCCACACGCGTGTCATTCGCCCTGCCGCTGATATGCTTCATCGTGATTGCCGCCTTCGGGCGGTGGGTTGGACAACAGGCGGAGATAAAGTAAGAAAATAAGAAACCTGTTAAGTCTTAAAGACTTAACAGGTTTTTTCATTTAACAATGTTAAATTTTCAGCAAAAAGTATTGATTATTAAAAAACATTTATTACCTTTGTCCCCGAATTTGTTGCAGTAACAATTCAAAAAAATTTTGTTAAACAATTTAAATTAATTTTTTATGAGAAAAACATTTGAAAACTTTGCACGAACTTTGCTATTAGGAGGCATTCTCCTTGGGGGGGGGGGGCAAACTTCCTAAAAGCCGAGTTTCCCCAAGAGGCAAAAATCGCCGTCACAGGCGTGGTGTCCGATGTGGATGGTACCATCATCGGCGCAAGTGTCGTCGAAAAAGGCAACTCCGGAAATGGAGTCGCAACTGATGTGGATGGACGATACTCCTTGCAAGTGCCACCAAACGCCACACTGGAAATTAGTTATTTGGGTTACGCCACCCAATCCGTTGCCGTAAATGGCAAAACAACGGTCAACATCACCCTGCAATCCGGTGATAACAGCCTCGACGAAGTCGTGGTAGTCGCCTATGGCACCCAAAAGAAAAGTTCGATTACCGGCTCCATTGCCGTAATCAAGGACACGGACCTAAAAACCGTCACTTCCCCCAGCGTTCAATCTATGTTGCAAGGTAAAGTGGCAGGGGTGCAGGTGCTTAATACTTCCGGCAAGCCCGGCGAAACGGCGCAAATACGCATCCGCGGTAAAAGTACATTAGACTCATCGTCAGACCCATTGTGGGTGGTTGACGGCGTAGTCGCTCAAGTCGGCGCACCGCTCAATCCCAACGAAATTGCCAGCATCAGCGTGCTGAAAGATGCTGCTGCCACGGCTCTCTACGGGTCGCGGGCTACCAACGGCGTAATTCTTGTTACGACCAAATCGGGGCGTGCCGGCGAAAGTTCGCTGAACGTGTCTGCAAAAACCGGCATCGCCACGCAGTATCTCGGCAACTTTGAGTTGATGAATGCGAAAGAACTTTACGACTACACCTCCTCCATGGGTGGACAACAGCCCTCGTGGGTCAACGAAGCACTGTTGAATCACGATACTAACTGGTTCGATATTGCCACCCAAAGTGCATTGTCGCAAAACTATACGGTCAGTTACACTACGGGCAGAGAGAAAATGCGCTCGTTTCTGATGGCGGATTACTATTCCGAAGAGGGCACCATGAAAGGCTTTGACTATAGCCGCTACAGCCTCCGCAGCAATAATGACTATACGGTGAACGACCGGTTGACCATCAAGACTAAATTCTCGGGTAGCTTCTATCGCAACTTCTCGCAGGAGCACAGCGTGCGCTCAGCCATGCTTAATCTGCCATGGGACTATCCTTACAACGAAAACGGTGCCATACGCACCGGTAAGGAATCTGACTGGCACGGGCGCGACAGTGAGAACTATCTCTACAATTTACCTTACGGGTGGACGCGCGGAAAAGCGATTGGCGTTTCCGCCAATGTGGGATTTGACTACAAAATCACTGATTGGCTGATATTCGAGTCGAACAACAACATCGGCTACCGTTATACGCTCGACGAAGAATACACCGACCCGCAAGCCATCGGTGCCAATGAATACAACGGCAGTATTGTGTCTAAAAACAATTTTTATACCACGCGCTACACCAATCAGTTGTTGCGCTTTATAGAAACGTTTGACGATATACACAACGTGAGTGCTTTCCTTGGTTACGAATTTAGTGACTCGCGTGCTGAAAGCAACAGTGCCGAAGGGCGTGGCATCCCGTCGGGTAGCGAAGTGCTCAACGTAGCCGCCAATCCCTACAAGGTAGATGGTAATATCGTCGAATACGCCATGCAATCGGTATATTTCAACGCCAACTACACGTATAATAACCGGTACATGGCGCAATTCTCGTTCAGGACAGACGGCTCGTCACGATTCGGAAAGAACAACCGTTACAGTAACTTCTTCACGGTAGGCTTGGGATGGGCTATTCACGAGGAAGACTTTATGAAAGACATTTCGTGGGTCAATCAGTTGAAATTGCGCGGCAGTTACGGTTCCATCGGGAATGTACCCAATTCCAACTATGGCTATCTGTCGGTATATTCCATCTCTACACAGTACAACGGCGTACCGTCGGCATTTCCAAGCCGTTTGGGTAATCCCAATCTGACTTGGGAAAAATGTTATGAAACCAACATTGCAGTGGATGCCCGTCTGTTTGACCGCGTCGGCTTGAGCGTGGAGTGGTACAACAAAAACACCTCCGATTTGCTCTACAATGTTAACCTCAGCACCGTTACCGGATATGCCACCCAGTGGCGTAACGTGGGAGCCGTACGCAACCGCGGCGTGGAAATTGTTGTCAGTCCCGACCTCGTTCGCTCCAAAGACTTTCTGTGGACAGCCGACTTCAATATCGGATTCAACAAGGGCGTAATTGATGGATTGTATGAAGGAAGGTCACAGATTATAGGTAGCGACATGGGTTCACAGAAAATCCGGGAAGAAAACGTGGACATTGATACGTGGTACCTGCGCGAATGGGCAGGCGTGGATGTGTATTCGGGCGACCCCATGTGGTATATTTACAATTACGATGAAAACAACAATGTTACCGGACGAACACTTACGACCAACCAAGCCGCAGCGACCCGCGTAAAAATGGGCACCTCCAATCCTGACTTTTCAGGCGGTTTAACCACCTCGGCAAGTTATAAAGGATTTACTCTGTCGGCAGGCATGACCTTCGTTTACGGGAATAAAATATACAATGGAGCGCGCCAGTTTTACGACAACGACGGAGCATATCCCGAATTTAACTCCATGAAACTCAAAGACGGATGGGTGCGCTGGGAAAAACCCGGTGATATTGCTACACATCCCAAAGCGATATGGGGAGGAAACAATATGTCGGAGAAACCTTCGTCGCGCTACCTCGAGGATGGTAGCTTCCTGAAATTGGGTAGCATGAGTCTCAGCTATTCATTACCCACAAAGTGGTTGAGCCAAGCCGGTGTAAAAAGTCTTGACATTACGCTTTCGGGCGAAAAACTGATTACATTCACGAAGTTTTCCGGCTTCGACCCCGAAATTACTACCGGCAATAACGGCTCTGTGGGAGAAGGTATGCAGTATCCGGCACCGCGCCGTGTTTCGTTGGGTTTGAACCTTACGTTCTGATTCAACTTTCAATTTAATCGTTTATTTTTAAATAAATACAAAAATGAAAATAATAAAATACAGTATCATTACAGGGATAGCATCTATCCTGCTGACAGGGTGCGATTTGGAACGCTTGCCGTACAACGAAATTCCTGCCGACAAGCTCGACGCAAGTAATATTGAGAACATTACGCGAGGCTCCTACGCCAAGTTGAAAGAGGAATATTACTACAAGACCATTCACCAGATAGGTGAGTATGGCGGCGATAACATCTCGTTGAGCGGCACGACTTCCGACTTGCTTTACCAGACATATACCTATCGCCGTTCAGGCACCAGCCTCTATACCGCCAACCTGTGGCAAATCACCTATCAGACGGTGGTCAACGTCAATTCCATGATTGAACTGATTCCCGAAGGCGAATCGGCTGAAAAAGACCAGTTGCTGGGCGAAAACTACTTCTTGCGCGGTTTTCTGTACTTCAACCTGTGTAATCTGTTCGGTCGTCCTTACGCGCAAAGCCCGGAAACAAACCCCGGTATTCCGCTCAAACTGACTACCGACATCACGGACTTTCCGCCGCGTTCTTCAGTGAAAGCCGTTTACACGCAAATAGTAAATGATATGGAAAAAGCCGTGCGGCTGATGACGGTAAGCAAATCGAACATCTACGCCTCCAAAGAAGTGGCTTGTGCCTACCTGTCGCGTGTTCACCTGTACATGGGAGATTGGCAGAAGGCGAAAGATTATGCCGATATGGTCATCAATTCGGAACGCTACACTTTGTTACAGGGAAGTGCCTATCAGCATTACACGAATCCGGTACCCGAAAACAATACGGAAACAATCTTTGCCATCCGAATGAACAAGGATGTGGATTTTGAAAAGTATCATATGGACTACTATTCGATAGGTGCCTTATACGCGAGTATTAACGATATTGGCTGGGGCGAAATGTACCCTTCGTACTCTTATCTCCAGTTGCTCGGCCGGAATCCCGAAGACTTGCGTCATGCTTTCATTGAGAATCAGAAACCTGAAACGCCTTACAAGTGGCTGATTTATGTAAATGATGTCCCCATGTATGTAACCCGCGAGGTTACAGAAAGTGGCGGTACTTATACTATAGCGGAAAAACCGGAAGATTTTACCGACGCAGTCGTGCAAAGTGATGCCGGCGGTTACTTTGTAGTGGAAAAGGCAACATCCGTGAAGCGTTATGTAAATATCGAGGATGCCGCCAATAAACGCAATGACTATCCGAAACGCTTTATCTACAAGTGTTCGTTGCAGGAAGACCAGTCGCACCTCTATTCGCCGATGATGATACGCCTCGCCGAGATGTACCTCAACCGTGCGGAGGCAAGTTTCCGGCTGGGTGAGACCGGCAGTGCCCTGAGCGATGTTAATGTGATTCGCCGTCGGGCAGGTATTCAGGAACAGACTTCGGTAACATTGGATGATATACTCGATGAACGCCGTTTAGAGTTGGCTTGGGAAGCACATCGCAAGTATGATGTGTTCCGCACCGGGCAAACGCTCAACCGCAACTATCCGGGTACGCACTTGAGCGGCTCGCCGGTACACCGCACCATAGAGCCGACCTCGTTGCTGATTGTAGAACTCATTCCGCAACGCGAAATGGATGCTTATCCCGTTCCATTGGAACAGAATCCGCAGTAATTAATTAAATAATATAAAAAAATTTACGTATGAAAAATAGAATATTTGCTTTGCTTGCTCTTGTATGTGTGGCAAGCAGCTGTAAGGAAGATGCAATACTTGTACCCACTGCACTTTATGTGGGCGAAGAAACCACGTTCACGCTGTCGGCAAATGGCGAAACGCGTGAGATTGAGGTAAATACTACCGCCAACCTGCGTCTCGAAAAAGAAGAAACGGACTGGTGTACGGTCGAATTGGCAGGCAACAAAAAATTGGTGGTAACGGTGAAACCCAACGAAAAGATAGTTGGTCGCAACAGCATTCTTACGCTGCATGCGCCTGACCGCAAACTCGACGTTACCATTGCTCAGCGCGGTCAGCCAAATATCGCCATGAAGGTGGTGAGCGCAACAGCCTCGTCTTCGGCAGCAGGCTACAGTATTGACGTAAGCTACGACGGCGACTTGGGTAACGGCTTTTTTGTTACAGCCGTTGATGCCGCCGCCACCCACGAATTGACGTATGTCCTTGAGCCAACCAACGAATTGCAGTTGGTAGGCGTTACCTATTATCCACGTCTGCCTAACGCAAATGGAACGGTGGCTAACGGCAACATAGGGACAGGAACTGTTTGGATAGCCAAAAATGCGACTCCTACCAACTTTGAGAAAGTGAGGGATTTTGACCTCGAGAAAACTATCAAAACGGCTTTCATTGAGTTTCCGTCTCCGATTACCGATGTGTATGCGGTGAAAATCACAGCCGACGGAAGTGCTTCACAAGCCAATAGCTTCTCATGTCGCGAAATAGTGTTAAACGGCACAGGGATTCGTACAGCCCCTTCAAAGTTTGTGATACCTGAAAAGAGCCTGCTCTCTTTCTCCAATGCCGGCAGCGCGGCTACCGTGAGTGTGCTCACTAACAGCACTTCCATTACCGCCACGTCCGATGCCGCTTGGTGTAGCATAAGTATAGACGGCAGTTTCGTGAATGTGTCGGTCTCCGCTAATACCGGCGACCGGCGCACAGCCAACATTACGGTAACAGGCAGTGAAGGCGGCTCGCAAACCATTACCGTACGCCAATTGGCACCCTCAGCAATGCTCGCGGTTACAGCCGCCGATGCAACGCCTACAAGTTTGGCGGAAGGTGCAATCGGCAACATGTGGGACGGCAAGGTAGATGCTAACTACTGGCACTCCGACTATAGCGCAAACAGCCTTAGTACCACCGGACCCTACACGCTTGAATTTACGCTTGCGAATGTGTCTAAGTTGTCGCACATTCGCTACTATCCGCGTCAAGCTGCCACAGTGACCAGGGATACCGAAGGCAACAATCAGGGAGGCAATGGTAATTTCGGACGGATAGAGGTACTCGTGAAAACTACCGGCAACTATACGAAAGTGATGGATTTTCGTTGCGGCGAGAAAGGTGCCATGTCTGAAATTGTACTGCCCACTCCTATTGATAATGCAACCGGCGTGCAGATTCTGCTCCACAGTGGACGCGGCGGTCACGGCAGTTGCGCCGAAATGGAGTTTTACGGTTCTCAAAAGTAATGTCCTGCGCAAGTAAGTTTTAACTTGATAAACGGAAGAAAGAGACTGTCCTGCCATGCGCAGGATGGTTTCTTTGCATAGCAGTATGATGGCAGAAAGTCATATAAGAATTTTAAACTATTTTTATGTTAAAATTTCAACAAAGGCATTGTTGAGACATGTTTTTAATACAAAAAACCAAACTGCCAAAGCGGAATTTTTTTGTCAAAACCGTATTCAATATTATCGGCAGCAATATAAGCGTTGTTTTCCCCTTGAATTTGCTTGCCTGTTTTGCTTTTCCCGCCAATCTCAAACAGATATTTTTTATCCACCCAAAAATCGCCCGTGTTGGGATATTCAACCGTATGTTGATACGAAAGTTGATTAAGGAAAAACGTTTCCCGCATATTGCCAATGTCCGTATTGCGCGCTGCCAAAGCGTAGGCAAGATTGGTGTTTTCGAGATAAATTTTGTCGGGTTTTTGCAGTTTGTTTATGCCCGAAATGTCTTTGTGAATATGTTTTGTGAGTTTGGTTTCTTCCAAATAGTTCAAATAAGTAACAAAAGTGGCGCGATTGATACCAATTCGCTCACTGAGTTTGCTCACATTCGGCACAAATGGCGTGGAGGCGGCAATAATAGCGAGCAGTTGCTTGATTTTGTATATATAGGCAATCTCAACACCGCGCAGCAAAGGCAGTTCTATTTCCAAAATCATATTGATAACTTCCTCAATTTTAGCATAATACAAATGCGGCATTTCGTTGAAAAACGGATAATAACCATTTTTCAGATAGTTGCCAAAATATTGCAAGGGCTTAATTTCCTTTAAAATCTGATTGGAAATTTCCAATTGATTATGGAGAATATCGTCAAGCGAAACAACAGGAAAACTGTTTCGTGTAGTCATATTCAAAAATTCGCGAAACGAAAGACCCTGCATTTCATAAGAAATCGCTCTTCGGCTCAAATCGGCGCGCGCATTGAGAATTTCGAGCAAAGAGGAGCCGGTAAAAACTACTTTCAGTTCGGCGTAATCATCATAAATATTTTTGATTTCCTGCGCCCAATTTGGATATTTATGCACCTCATCGAGAAACAGAAACTTCCCGCCGCGTTTGACAAACATTTCCGCCGTATCCACCAATTTGTGTTCGGCAAACCAAATATCGTCTAAACTCACATAAAGCGAAGTAGGGTCAAGCGGCAGATTTTGCTTCATGTATTGCAAAAGCAAGGTGGTTTTTCCCACGCCTCGTGCCCCACGAATACCAATAAGGCGAGCATTCCACTCGATTTCTCCGACCACAGAGCGCACAAAATCAAGTGAAGTTTGCGTAATTTTTTTGTACGATTTTTCAAATAATACTTCCATAATATTACTATTTTGCTTGTTGCAATAAACAATTTTCTATTGTTTTTGTACATTAGAGCGTACAAAGATACACCTTTTATTTTGAACAGACAAATATTCTGAATATTTTTTTTGCGAAAAGGTTAAAATTTCAACAAAGGCATTGAATATTAAAATTTATTTACTATCTTTGTCCCCGAATTGTTGTAGTGACAATTCAAAAAAAATTAACAATTTAAACTAAATTTTATGAGAAAAACATTTAAAAACTTTGCAAACTTGCTGCTGTTAAGTGGTGCGTTTGTCGCGGGGGGGGGGGCAAACCACCTAAGAGCCGAGTCGCCCCAAGACGCAAAAATCGCCGTAACAGGCGTGGTATCCGATGCGGAAGGTCCCATCATCGGAGCCGGTGTAGTAGAAAAAGGCAATCCGGGCAACGGTGTAGCGACCGATGTGGACGGAAAATACTCGCTCCGAGTATCGCCAAACGCCACCATAACGGTGTCGTATCTGGGTTATGCCACCCAGGAAGTGTCCGTGAACGGGCAAACCACAATCAATGTTACATTGCTGCAAGATGCCAAATCTCTCGATGAGGTGGTGGTGACGGCTTTGGGTATGACAAGGGAAAAGAAAGCCCTCGGCTATGCCATCACCGAACTGAAAGGGGATGACATCATCAAATCGAATGTGGTGAACCCTATCAACGGCTTGCAGGGAAAGGTTGCCGGCGTGCAGATAGATATGGGCTCCGCAGGTCCACAATCCTCGCAGCGCATCCTGATTCGCGGCAACACGTCGATGTCGGGCAACAATCAACCGATTTTTGTGATTGACGGCGTGATTGTGGACAACGAGGTTACCAAGACGGGCGACAAGTTTGAACGCGACTTCGGTAACGACCTCAAAAACCTCAATTCCGATGATTTTGAGAGCGTATCGGTGCTCAAGGGAGCCGCCGCCACCGCACTCTACGGCTCGCGGGCAAGCAACGGCGTCATCCTCATCACCACCAAAAAAGGTAAGCAGGGCGACGGGCTGGGCATCAGTTTTTCGCACACCGAACAATGGGAAGACGTGTACGACTTTCCACATCTGCAAAACGAATTTGGAATGGGCAGCCTACCTGTGTGGGCAAAAAATGCCGATGGCACGGACAACCGCAATATCACTGCGGCAACCAACTTCGGTCCCCGTTATGACGGCAAGCCCTACAACGTAGATGGTGTCTATGAAGGCATCAATCAGGCATATCCCGATAACCTCAATGATATGTATCGCACGGGACGCTACCAAAACACCAATGTTGCCGTATCGGGCGGCTCGGAGAAGAGCACTTTCCGCTTCTCATACTCACGGCTTGCCAGCGAGGGCGTGAGTTTGAACAACTCCTTTGAGCGAAACAATATATCGCTCAACGCCTCGCACGTTATCAGCAAGATTGTGTCGGCAGATGCGGGATTCAACTATGTAAGCTCCGACGGCAGAAATCCTACCTATCAGGGCGGTACTTACAGCCCTGTCTATGACTTTGCCTACAGCGTTCCACGCAGTTACGACACCAAATACTGGATGCAGAACTATTGGAGTGCCAAGCATGATGGCTATAACGATGACGACCCGTTTGGATACTCGAAAACGCTGTTTGAACTTTTAGAGAACAACGAATATCAAAGCGAACAAAATTATCGCGGCTACCTCAACGTTAATTTTACCATCACCGATTGGCTAAAGTTGGCAGTAAAAGGCGATATGAACAATACGAGCAGAAAATATGAGAAGAAGACGCTTGCCGTCGAAAATTCAGACTATCGCGGCGCAGCATATCTTCTCAACGAGAGTACCAAGCAGCAGCAAAAATATTCCGCCATGCTCTCTGCCTCAAAACGTTTCGGCGATTTTGGCATCAACGGGTCGCTGGGCGCGGAAAGTTTCCGCGAAGAACAGAGTTACCATAATTCACAGACGAACAATGGATTGCGCGTCCCGGGTATGTTTACGCTTGCAAATTCTGTAAACGCACCCACCACCGATGCCTACGCCAAAATAAAACAAAAACGTTTGAACTCGGTTTACGGCTTCGTCAATGCCGATTGGCAAAACCAATTGTATCTTGATGTCACGGGGCGCAACGACTGGTCGTCCACGCTGATGTACGCCAACGGCACGGGCAATGTGTCCTACTTTTATCCATCAGTGAGCGGTTCGTGGTTAATTACGGAAACGTTGCGCGAATCGCTGCCGGAGATAATTTCTTTTGCCAAACTCCGCGCTTCATACGCCGTGGTGGGCAAGGACTGCGACCCATACCTGATAACCGACCCCGGCACGTATATATACTATAATTCGTTTAAGCAGAATCATTTTGATGCCTCGGGAACTTATCCGTATTACGACTTCAATAACAGGAATCTCGGTTCGCTTGACCTGAAGCCCGAAAAGCAGCACGCCGTAGAACTTGGCTTTGACTACAAAATGTTCGACAACCGCTTGGGACTTGACTTTGCGTGGTACAAAACCAATACCTACAACCAAATCTTGAATATGCCTGTAACAACGGAAACGGGCGTTAGCAACCGCGTGTTCAATGCGGGCAACATCCAAAATTCGGGTATAGAACTGCTCGTGACGGGTACGGTAATCAAAAACAAGGATTGGCTCTGGGACCTCACTGCCACCTACACGCGCAACCGCAACAAAATCATAGAACTTGCCCCCGGCGTAGAAAAATACCGTTTGGGTAGCGGCGGACTTGACGTGGACGCATGGGCTACCGAAGGCGGTGCCTACGGCGACCTCTACACAAGTCATGCCTACAAGCGCGATGAAAATGGCAACAAACTCCTCAACGCCTCCGGACAATGGCTTCGCGCCGGCGAATCCACAAAAGTGGGCAGTATGCAGCCCAAATTTTTGGGAGGCTTAACCAGCAGTTTGTCGTGGAAAGGTGTAACGCTGTCGATGGTGGTAGATGCACGTGTGGGCGGCGACATTATGTCCGGTTCCTACAATTATGGTATGGCAAGCGGCTCATTAGCGGGCAGTTTGCAGGGACGACCGGGTTATGGCGGCTTGGAGCGCACTTTGTCTGCAGCAAACCAGGCGTCCTACGGCGTAACCAGTGTACAGGACGGAATGATACCCGACGGCGTCTTTCAAGCCAACACCATAATCAATGGACAAGACGTAAGCGGTATGACCTATCAAAAGGCGTATGAGGCGGGCTATGTGCAGCCCATATCGGCATTTACCTATTATATCAACAAGTTTGAATGGAGCACGGGCATCCGCGAGGCATCTGTCTTTGACCTGTCGTGGGTGGCATTGCGCGAAATATCTGTCTATTGGGATTTGCCAAAGGCATGGACCAGCAAGGCATTCGTGAAAGGTGCCACGCTGGGCTTTGTAGTGCGCAATGTGGGTTATCTCTACAACAGTTTGCCCGACAATATTCATCCTGAGGGACTCAAGAGCAACTTGAGTTATGAGTTTCAGGAGGCAGGCGGCAGTGTATATAGCCGCAATTATGGCGTGAAACTTAATTTGAATTTTTAAACATTAAAATGAAATAAAAATGAAAAGAATAAATAAAATTTATTTGTTACTGGCAGGTTTGATGCTGCTGGTACACACCTCCTGCACGGATGATTTTGCGGAACTGAACACCAACCCAAAATCACTGCCCAACGCGGCTCCCGAACAATTGCTCTATATTGCCGAAACCAATGTCCTGCGCTCAGGACACGCATGGAACGGCTGGGCATCAAAATATCGCTGGATGCAGTACGGCGTCAGCAACTGGGGCTACGGCACTACGCAATACACCTACTTTAGTAATGGACTTGGCGATGAAATCTACACGGAGTATCAGAATATCGGTGGCTACGTCACCAATATGGCGTATCTGGCTTTGCAGACAGAGAAACCCGATGCCTACAAAGCACTCAACGCCGCCGCACGGATAATGCTCATTGCCAAAGGCATACAGGCGAGCGACCTTTGGGGTTCGCTGGTATATAGTGATGGTTGGCAGGCACTCAACGGCAAATCGGACGAAGCAAGTTTACTGCCCGCGTTCCAAAGTCAGGAAGAATTGTCCACCTTGTGGGACAGCGAACTCAAGGCAGCCATTGCCGACCTGAAAACAGCGAGCGGACAGGTATCGCTGGCGGGCTACGACCGCGCCTACAACGGCGATATGACCAAATGGGTGAAAGCAGGCAACGCCATCCGTCTGCGCCTTGCCTCGCGCCTGCTCAAGCGCAAGCCCGATGTTGCAAAAACCATCGCCACCGAAGTGCTTGCCGGCACCAATGCCGGCGACATCATGAGTAGCAATGACGATAGTTTTATCTTTTGGTTCGACAATCTCTACACCAACATTCACAGCGGCGATTGGCATTCTTCGCGCGATATGTTGCTTGCTCCGCGTGCACTCATAGATTTTATGAACGATAACGAAGACCCGCGTAGAGGAATCTTTTTTGTTCCGAACAATCTCACTGCTGAAAACATTGCCGCCTACAACGCACAACAGACTGCAGCCGACAAAACGGCGGCATTGGATTTTATCCCTGTCGATTTTACGCGCTACGAAGGCAGCACGGCAAGCCGCGCCGACTGGGCAACCGATGCCCGCAATATAAACAGGACATTGGGCAGCGGCTCAAGTAGCATCAATATGCGTGCCGCCAATCTGCCGCAGGCACGTCTGTGGAAAGGCAACGACAATGACGGCAGTGGCGGCAACCTGGCACCCGTTATGACGTATGCGGATTTCTGTTTCCTTACGGCAGAATTTGTTCTGGAGCATAGCATTACGAGCACAAAGACCGCGCAGGACTGGTACGAGGAAGGTGTACGCGCTTCGCTCAAGCACTATAACGACATAGGCAAATATTGCGATGTTCTTGAATATTCTGCAATGACACCCGCAGAAATAGATGCGTATATGCTAAAATCCGACGTTGCGTGGGACAATAGCAAGGGCAAAGAGCAGATATGGGCGCAGGCGTGGGTCGACCGCTACACGAATGTAGACGAGGCGTGGGCGCAATGGAAACGCACAGGCTATCCCAACAATGCTGCCACTCTGGTGGGTTTTGAAGACTGCTATCCTGTTGCGGGCGAGCCGGTGGGTGTGATTCCGCGCCGTGTGAAGTTCTCTTATCCCAACGAGGGTGTACACAACTACGCCAACCTCAAGAAGCGATTGGATGCTATGGCTGCCGACCCGGAGTTTGGACCCATAGACAACGAATGGGGACGCTTGTGGTGGGATAAACAATAAAATCATTTTTTTAAAATTTAATATTTGTGAAAGACTGTGCTGTTCAATTGGATAGCGCAGTCTTTTTTGCGGAGGCATACACAAACTCGTGGTAAGTTAAATTTTCAAAAAAAGCACTGAATATTAAAAATTATTTACTACCTTTGTCCCCGATAATTTTTATTTATAAATTAAAAAAATAATTGTATGAAAAACAAATTCTTAAAAAACGGCTCATTTGCGTGGCTTTTGTGCGCCGTAGCCCTCTATATGGGGGGGGGGGGGTACAGCCTTTGCGGGCTGAGGTTCCCCAAGAAACTAAAATCGCCGTAACAGGCGTGGTGTCCGATGCGGAAGGTCCCATCATCGGAGCCAGTGTGGTCGAGAAAGGCAATCCGGGCAACGGAACTGCCACCGACGTAGATGGCAAATACTCGCTCCGAGTATCGCCAAACGCCACCATCGCGGTGGCGTATCTGGGTTATTCAACCCAAGAAGTGCCCGTGAACGGGCAATCAACCATCAATGTTACTTTGTTGCAAGATGCTGCAAACCTCGATGAAGTGGTCGTGGTGGGCTACGGCACGCAAAAGAAGGTGAACCTGACGGGTGCTGTGTCGCAAATCGACAACAAGGTGTTTGAAAACCGTCCCGTAACCTCTACGGCAACTGCTTTGCAGGGAACCATTGCAGGCATTCAGATTACGCCCGGCAGCGGTGCTCCCAACACCGACCTGGGCATCAATGTGCGCGGAACAACTTCCATCAACGGCGGCAACCCGTTAGTGCTTATCGACGGTATAGAGGGTAGCCTCCGGCTGCTTAACCCTGCCGACATCGAGAGCGTGAGCGTGCTGAAAGATGCTGCCGCATCGGCAATCTACGGGGTTCGCGCCGCATTCGGCGTAGTGCTCATTACCACCAAGCGCGGAAAGGAAGGCAAACTGACAGTCAACTATTCCGGCAATGTCGGATGGGGAAGTGCTACCTACATGCCTGAATTTGTGGACAACTCTTACGACCACGCGCTTTTTGTGAACCAAGCTCGGATAAACAATAACGCCGCAGTGTTGTATAATGCGCAACGGATGGACGGCATCAAGGCAAAATACGAAAACCCTTCGCTGCCCGACTACATATTCGTTGGCAAGCAATACTATCAGGTGGGCTACACAAACTGGGTGGACGAACTGGTTCGCGAATCTACGCCACGGCAGACACACAACGTCAATGTGTCGGGAGGCACCGGCAAAACCACATTCTTCGCCTCCATGGGCTATCACAACCAGGAGGGTTTTCTGAAAATAAAACCGCCGGTTTATAACCGTTACAATACCCGTTTGCGTGTGGACAACCAAAGTTACGACCGGGTAAAACTGGGCTTTACGGCATCCTATAACAACTCGAATTATAACTCTCCGACCACGTACAACAACGAGTTTTGGAGAGGGCTGGCATTCAGCAGTCCGCTCAACGGCGGGCAGTGGAAGGGCGACCCTGCATATCCCGAATATGACCAGTTTATCGGGTCTTATTTTCAGGACCAGAATCAGGTACCCCTATTGCGGAACGGCGGGCGCACCGTACAGGATAATCACGAAATCGTGCTGACCCCGTCCATAGACATCACGCCGCTCAAGGGATGGAACATCCACATGGATTACAATTACCGCCGCGCTTTTAATCAGGATACATACGACCGCAAGCGGCTCGATAACCTGATAAACAACGCCGCAGCGGGTATAGTCGCCCATGCCGACCCCCAAAGCGCGACCCAGTCGCAGGACTATTACCAGATAAATCAGAGCCAAACGAAATATTATTCGTTTAATGCCTATACCGATTATACCTTGGCAATCGAAAAGCATAATATCAAGGGAATGTTGGGCTTTAATCAGGAACTCAGGGGTTACAACTATCAGTCGGCGCAACGTAAATGGATGATAAACCCCGATTTGCCATCGCTCAGTTTAGGTACGGGCGACCAAACAGTGGGGCAAAGCGGTTACGA
>BNTR01000020.1 GCA_025996755.1 Bacteroidia bacterium | reverse complement strand
AAAAAACCGTGAATAAAGACCCTGAATTAGAATTGCTTTTGACAGGATTCGCAAATTTAAATCTTGCGCTTGAAAAACCAAAAGGTAGAAAAAAAGCAAAAGGTAGAAAATATATCGGAGGCGAATTTGAGTTGCGCGCGTTGTATGCAGACTACATTCTAAATAAATTGGGGCTTCCTGCAACCATGGCTAATTCAAAACTCGTCTATTTTGACACACTCCCCCCAACGGATGCTGATATTGAAACAAAAATAGACCAACTCAAATTGAAGGCAACTGAATATCTTTCGAGCGATGCAAAAACGGAAATTCAAATTTTAAAGGAAGCGCAAGATTTGAATGAGGAGGCTTATGACGTTTTGAAAAAACTCAAAATCCCTACACATGTTTACACTACTTTTATTTATGATGAGATATTACTAAAAAACCAAGATTCTCTTGAAAATATCTTGGCTGAATTGAGATTAGTTAACACATGTCAAACTATTCTTGATGCTGTAGGACGAATTGGTATTCTATGCGAATTTAATAAATACAATTTGAATAACACAGAAATAGCGGCGGTTATACATTACTACACTAAAGAAATTGAAATATATTCGTTAAAATATCTTCCACAATATTTAAAATATTTATGTTTAAAAACAACAACGGCAACTGCAAACTAAAAATAGCCTTCGATTTCGACGACACGCTCACTGACCCGCTATTTTTTGAATTGGCTGGACGGCTTATCTCGCGTGGTCACGATGTGTGGATAATGACCGCGAGAAGCAGTTATGAGCAATATCTGGCGGCGTGTCAGAAATTCAATCTCCCGCCGAAGCCTGAATCAGAGCGGAATGTGGACTTACTCGAAATGGCGAAAAAGTTAGCAATAGAAGACAAAATCATCTACACCGCCTGCGAAGATAAAAAAGACTTCTTCTTTGCGCACGGCTTCGATATTTTGTTTGACGATGATGCCGAATGGCATTGCAATCCGATTTGCGAAGCGGGAGGCATCGCGATACATATTTGATTTTGTCAGAAAAAGTGTATCTTTGCAGCTGAAAGTGTTGAATCGATAGTTGCTAAGAAAAAATATCATTTTTTCAGAGGAGTGAAAGTTTTTAGTAACTTTGCGCAAAGTTTTAAACACATAAAAAAATAAAAACATTATGGACAACAATGCAACAAAAACAAAATGGGATAAAAAGACACTTCGTGAGATTGATAAAGAATTTTTCATCAAAAATATTCATTGAATTATGGCAAAAATAATCCCGTTCAATACAAACAATGCTTATGCAAAAGTTATGGATAAAACCATAATAGCCTTAGAACAAATGGAAGCCGATGTCTTAGACACAATGGTCAATTTGGCTACTGAGGGCAAATGGAGACAATGGTCGGAGGAACAGCCCATCGGAACGACATTTACGTTTACAGAGGAAGCCCTTCGGGATACCGGCGATGAAAATGTGGATTTGCTGTGTGAATTAGTTTGTAAAATAATAGAAATCCGAGAAAATTTTAATGAACAACTGAATGTACAACAACAAGAAAATAAGAGTTTTTGCGCTACTCATTGAACTGTTGCAACGCAAGAAAACCGTTGATTTTAAGACGATTAAAAAGCATTTGAGCACGCACGACATTGATGCGAGCGACCGCACCATTGAGCGGTATATTGCCGATTTGCGCACCGATTTTGGGCTTTTGATTGATTGCGACCGGCGGACAAACCTTTATTCAATCGCCGAGAGCACGGAATTGAACTGTTTGCTGCATTTTATACACCTTTTTAACTCCTCCGAATTGATTTTTAATGCGCTGCAACACAAAGACAAAACGTTGTCGTGCTTGGCTTTTGAAGCGACCGGCGACTATGTGGGCAGTTCCAATTTGGAGCCGATTTATTCCGCGATTGTGCAGTCCAAAATCATCACGTTTGACCACGAAAACTATGAGAAAAACACCGTTTCGCAGCGCACCTTAATGCCCTATTTGTTGAAGGAATACAACTCTAAATGGTATGTCGTGGGCACGATTGCCGGTTCAGAGCAGGTACGGATATTTGGTTTAGACCGCATCCACCGCCTCGAAATCAGCGACCAAACGTTTGAAAAAACCGAGCAAAAGCGCATCTCTGAAGTGTTTGATTACACCCTCGGCTTAGTCTTCGACGTGGACAAACCCACCACCGTAGTGCTGTCGGCAACCCCGTTTCAAGCCAAATATTTCAAAAACGCGCCCCTGCACGCCACACAGCAACTCGTGTCGGAGGACGAAAAAGAGGTGATTTTCAAGTATTGGTTAGTCCCCAACCGCGAACTGCAACGCCTGATTTTGGGCTATAGTTCGCAAGTGAAGGTGCTTGAGCCGGAATGGTTTGCGAAGCAAATTAAGGGGCAGATTGGCGAAATGGCGGCGTTGTATAAAAAATAAAATGATTATCCGCAATCATACCACTTGGGTTAAGTCCTTGTCCCGCAGGGACAGCACTTTATTAACCGTAGACTTTAGTCTACGGGAGTGACGGAGCCTACACCCCAAAGTCCCGCATGGGACGACACATTGTTATGCAGCAAAACGGCACTTGTTTCAAGTGCCGTCCCATGCGGGACTAATGGTATTTTATCATCTTCATACCGTAGACTAAAGTCTACGGTTAATAAAGTGCTGTCCCTGCGGGACAAAGAACAAGAGCCAAGTGGTATGATTGCGGATAATCATTAAAAATAATTGGTGTTGTCCATTTGGATTTAATTCTATTTTTATGTGTTTTTGCGGAAAAATAGAAGTGAAATGAATTATTTGCAATTTAGAAATCGTTTTTTTGAACTTGGATGTTTCGGTGTCCATCAGATGATAGGAACAGTCGGGTAGGGGACTTTATGACGGAATTTCCCGCTTGAAACTTTGGCGAAGCGAGATAAGCGTTTCGGTGGAGATGACGCCTTGGATTTCTTGAATGCGCCCGTTGAGCAGTTCCATCAGGTGCTCATTGTCGCGCGCAAAAAGTTTGATTAGCATTGTGTAGGGACCTGTCGTGAAATGACATTCGACCACTTCGGGGATTTTCTCAAATTCGGGGACAACGTCCTTGTACATAGACCCGCGTTCAAGTTTGACGCCGATATATGTACAAGTGCTGTAGCCCAACATTTTAGGATTCAATTGATAGCCCGAGCCGATAATAATCTTCAGTTCAATCATTTTTTGCACGCGCTGATGAATTGCCGCCCGCGACACGCCGCAGATGTCTGCCACGTCTTTGAACGGGATTCGCGCATTTTTAGAAATGATTCCCAGAATTTTTCTGTCTAAAGCATCAATTTTCTCCATTACGCTTATTTCTTTTTAACGATGTCAATCAGTTCGATATCGAAAATCAGGGTAGCAAACGGCTTGATTTTTTCACCGCCACCCTGTTCGCCATAGGCGAGGTCGTAAGGGATGTAAGCGGTAAGTTTTGTGCCAACGGGAACCAATTGAAGCACTTCTGTCCAGCCTCTGATAACGCCATTCAATGGAAATTCAGCAGGAATACCACTTTCAATAGAACTGTCGAACATCTCGCCGTAGATGTTTGTGCCGTGATAGTGTACCTTCACAACGTCTGTTGCAACCGGTTTTTCGCCCTTGCCCAAAGACGTTATCTTGTACTGCAAGCCGCTTTCGGTCGTGATTACGCCTTCTTTCGACTTGTTGTCTTCCAAGAACTGTGCGTTTTCAGCCTTCACGGGGGCGTGTGCCTGTTCGCGCAATTTAGAGGAGATAGTGGTAGCCACAGTCTGCGCCTCTTCCTTGCTGATTTTCAAATCTTTCTTTGTAGCAGCGGCGATAAAACCTGCCATAAAGTCATTTTTGCTCAATTTCTTCGTCGTATCGGCACCGAAAAACTGATTTTCCATACCCGGAATCATTTGTTGTGCAACTTGTTGCCCAACTTGAAAACCGGTCATCCGTGCTGTGGCTTTTTTGTCGTTTTTATCGACATTAGAGCCTTCAATCAGACCTGCGACGAAGTCCTTCATCAGCGTAGAATCAATGCCCAATTGATTCAAATACTGTTCCAAACCCTGCGTCACGTTCACACCGGAGGCATAAGACAGCGTGTCGATGTCCGATTTCAGTTTAGCCGAAGGCTGTGAACTGCAAGAAAAATGGGTAACACCCAATCCAATCACTAACGAAAAAAGTGATGCTTTCTTTACTAAATTTTTCATTTCTTTTTTTTAATTTATTTGTTATTATTAAGAATTTGGGTGCAAAGGTACAAAATATTTTTCACATAACATTCGCCCTCTCGAAAAAAAATCTATTTTTGCCCTCAAAAACGTAATTTTTATATATTATTAACAAAGGAACAAATCGTCCATCGTCACTTCCGACTGTATATTGCCCCAATATTGGTTGTGTCGCACGCCGTTGGTTGTAATCATCGTGATATGAATGGTTTTGCGCGTTTTGGTTTCCTCGCGGAACGAGGCGCGTTTTTTGCGCAAAATTTCATCATATTGTTTGTCAATAACAAACTCATCCACAGCATATTTTATTTCACACAGATTGATAACCCTGTCGTTGCGCTCTACGAGAAGGTCTATTTGCGCCGCATTTTCCTTGTTGTTGCTGCGCCACGAAGCCGTTTTGGTCAATACGCCCGCGATACCGAGTTTTTGCTTTATCTGCGGCAAATGAGCCAAACAAACTTGTTCAAAGGCATAACCGCTCCACGCGCGGCGGCGGGCATTCTCAATGGCATTCGTCCAATAGTGAAAATCGTCGAACAGGTTGTTTTTCAGAAAATTAAAATAAAACAGGGTGTAAAAATCACTTAATTGGAACAAACTTTCCCGCTGTTTTTTGTCAAAACCGCGATATTTGCGTATAAAACCGCAGAGTTCCAAATCGTTGAGTGTTCGAGTAAATGAGCCGCCATTGGCAAGTTTTGTGCTTTCAATAATTTCTTCGCGCGTCAAACCCTTTGTTTTCGTGCTCAAAGCCTCCACTATTTTCACATAATTTTCATAATTTCGGAACAGGGAAGCGTACAAATTGTCAAATTCGTTTTTGAGAGGGGCATTCGTACTAAAACACAGATTATCAATATTTTGCGTAACGCTCAACTCTTTCTTCATCAACGATAAATAATAGGGAATACCACCAAAAATCATATAATTCTCAACTATTTCGGCGCGGCTCAATTCCATACCCCGATGCGCGAAATATTCTTCACATTCTGCAAGTGTAAATGGCTGTAAATGAATCTGTTGTGTAACGCGATTATGCAATCCCCTGTGATTTTTCAAAATTTCATCGGTCATCCACGAAGTTGCCGAGCCGCACACAATCAGCAACATATCTTTTTGCGCCGAAGCCCATCCGTTCCAGAAGTGTTCCAAAGCCGCAATAAAGCCGGAACGCGGCGTATCCATCCAGGGAATTTCGTCTAAAAAAACCACCTTTTTGCTTTTCGTCTTTTTTTGTGAAAGCAAATGTATCAGTTGTTCAAAAGCGTCAAACCAATTATCTACAATCGGATAACGCATTGAGCCATAGCGATTTAGTGAAGCGTTGAAATTTTGCAGTTGCGTGTCGGCATTTGAGTTTGCCATTCCGGTATGATAAAAGGCAAATTTATCATTGAAAAATTCGCGCACCAAATAGGTTTTGCCAACCCGCCGCCGCCCAAAGATAACAATAAATTCGGATTTTTCGGCTTCTACAAAACCTGTAAGTTGCCCTCTTTCGTGTTTTCTACCAATCATATACGTTCAATTTTATATGTTTATATTTGGCTGCAAAGGTATAAAAAAATATCGTTATAGCCAAATATAAGTTTCTATAGTTGGCTATAACTCATAAAAAAAGTGAGTTATAGCCAACTATAGCAATTTTTATTTGGCAAGTCAGCGAATTTTGGCTACCTTTGCAGTTGAATAATAAACAAAAGTGATGGAAAATACGATAAAAGAGCAGTTAAAAGATTTGAGGACGATGCGGCGGTATATTCGCACGCTGCGGATGCTGGCGGCAAAGGCGGTGCACGATGTGTTTCCTTCGGGGCGGCTGTATGTCGACCACGCGGTTTCCAAAGGCTACTATTGCAAACTGAAATTGGCGCGTCCCACGACGGCGGCAGACATTCTGGCGGTCAAACAGCGGATGCAAGCCCTCATCGCGGCTAATCTGCCGATTGAAACGATTGAAAAACCCACGGCGGAGGTTGTCGCACTGTTCCGCTCCAAAGAAGGGATGCTCGACAAGGCTCTGCTCCTCGAAACGGTGGGCGATGCGACCGCTATATATAATGTGTTGGACGGATTTGCCGACAGTTTTTACGGCAATTTGTTCCCCACGACGGGCATAATTTATCTGTTCGACCTGATGCCCTACGACGGAGGCTTTCTCCTGCGCGTGCCCGACCCCGACAATCCCGACGAACTGCGACCATATATCAAGCAGGAGCAGATGTGGCGGACGTTTCAGAAAGAAATAGAGTGGGAAAAGGCGATGGGAATGAAGAATGTGGGCGATTTGAACATCAAAAACCGGCAGGGAGTGATGCCCACGATGGTGAAGGTGGCGGAGGTGCTTCAAGAGCGTGCCATCGGGGAAATCGCCGATGAAATCGCCGAAAAACATAAAAAAAGCGGCGTGCGCGTGGTGCTGATTTCCGGACCGTCGTCGTCGGGGAAGACCACTTTTTGCAAGCGGCTGCAAATTCAACTCTACGCCCAGGTGTTGCATCCGCTTATGCTGTCGCTGGACGACTATTTCGTGAATCGCGAACAAAACCCGCGCGATGAAAACGGCGAATATGACTACGAAACGATTCACGCCATCGACTTAAAACAGTTTAATTCCGATTTGGAGCACATTCTGGCGGGCGAAAAAGTGGCGTTGCCGACCTACAATTTCCAAACCGGAAAGCGGGAATATCTCGGCAACACGATTCAGATGCAGCCCAATTCGGTGTTGGTGATGGAAGGCATCCACGCGATGAATCCGCAACTCACGCCCGCGCTGCCGGAGCACGTGAGCCACAAAATCTATGTGTCGGCATTGACATCCATCGCGTTGGATGCGCACAATTGCATCCCCACGACCGACAATCGCTTAGTGCGCCGCATCGTGCGCGACGCACAGTTTCGCGGCTGTTCGGCGGGCGACACCCTGGCGCGCTGGGCATCCGTCCGCAAGGGCGAAGAAAAGTGGATATTCCCGTTTCAGGAAAATGCCCACTCGATGTTCAATTCCGCGATGCTCTACGAATTAGCCGCCCTGCGCCCAATAGCCGAGCCGCTCCTGCAAGCCGTGCCGAACGACGACCCACAATATCCCGCCGCCCAACGCCTGCTCAATTTCCTGCACTACTTCAACCCCATAAACAGGGAAGAACTGCCCAACACATCGCTGCTGCGCGAATTTGTGGGGGGCAGCAGTTTTGAGTATTAGGGTAGGGGGGATTTAGCAATAAAATGTATAATATATGGAAGCGATTAACAAAACTAAATCCGCAAAGGGATTTCTGAAAGATTATGCCAATCCGGCATTGGTAGAGCAGGAAAAAAACGCATGGAGAATGCACTTACAAGAAAAATATGCTACTGTTTTTTAACATTCCGTTAGGAATGTATCGCTCGGTAGAAACAGATAGAAACCACCTCTCTCTGCAATCCGTAGGATTGCAACCATCTGCTATATAATAGGTTGCATTCCTACGGAATGCAAAGGGGAAAAGGATATATCAATTTCTACCGAGCGATGCAATCCTACGGATTGCCGGAAATAGCACCCCCAAAAAAGAATTAACCGGCTATTGTAATATTCAAATTTTATTTGTACTTTTGCAAGAAAAAACGATGAATATTGTAGAAAAAAATATTGCGACGGTGTCTGAACTTTGCAAACAACACAACGTAGATAATCTGTATTTGTTTGGGTCGGCACTAACTGAGCGGTTTTCGCCGAGTAGCGACATCGATTTTTTAGTGAATTTTGGGCAAGTGAGTTTGCCTCACTATTTTGATAATTATATGGGGCTTAAAGAGGAATTGGAACAATTATTTAACCGTCCTGTTGATTTGGTTGAAGAAAAGGCGGTTAAAAACCCGATTTTACGCCGTTCCATTGAACGAAATAAAAAATTAATTTATGGATGAACGTATTGAAAAATGGTTGTATGATATTCGTCTTGCCATAGACGAAATAGATGGTTATTTCAACCACGAGAATAAGAAATTTACGGATTTTCAACAAAATCAAATGTTGAAGCGAGCCATTGAGCGTAATCTTGAAATAATTGGCGAGGCAACCAATCGGATTTTAGCAAAAGACCCGAATGTGCCAATTTCCAATGCAAGAAAAATTGTTAATCTAAGAAATTTGGTCATTCATTCGTATGACAACATTTCTGATGAAAGCATTTGGTCAATCGTGATAAATAATTTGCCGGAATTGAAAAAAGACGTGGATAAACTTATTTAGGGGAGAAGCCCAAAAATCCTATTCAACATAATAGTAATTATGCGCGCAATTGGTATAGTCGGTCGAGGGGGGCTTGTGGGTTATATCAGCACGTGCAAATCGGTTTGCGTTCGGCTTAGGGCGACGTATTGTAGTTGCCGATATTCGTTGGGGTCTTTGCAGGCGAGCAAGGATTTGTTGTCGAAAAAAACTTTTTCCAGACTGCTGCCTTGGATTTTGTGGATGGTGATGGCGTAGCCGTAGTCGAATGTTTTGGATTTTACTAATCGGGAGTCTAATTCCAAATTCATTGGGCAGGCAAAACTGTTGACCAAATCGAAATATGTGCGCCACGCCAGCCTGTATTCTTTGGTGCCTTTGCGGCAGCACATCGCGTTGGATTGGAAACGGTCTATCAATCGTGCCAGCCGATTTTGGCTTGTTACATCTATATGTTTTGTGATTATAAATATCACTGAATCATTGTTATAAATAGTATCTCTTAAAGTTAAATTGAAGCCTTCGATGTCCCCAAATGCAGGGATGGCTTTGGTTGTTTTTTCGATATTGAGCACGATATAATCGCTCGAATTGTAGAACGGATGCGAATTATACTCAAAATTGTCGTAGCACATCAGAATTTCATTGAGATGGTATTCCTGCACCTCGTGGCTGGCGGGAAACAGCAATTCGCGGACAGCCTGATTGAATTGCGCCACCCGTTTGTTGGTGTATGACAATATCTTGCAGTGAAAAACATCCTTAGAGGCTATCAGGTGCTCGAAATCTTTGATATTTGCCGTCAGGAGTTCGCCGGCAGAACGGTAGGTATAGAGCGAGCCTAACTCCGCCTTGGAGTCGTGAAACTCCGTCAAAATCGCCGTCCGAGCCGTCTCAATCAATGGCACCAGGGCATTTTCAGCCGATTGCCGGTGGTTGAGCGTGAGTTCAAACTGGTTGTCCAAATCAAACACTTTGGATATTTTATATTCGTCAATCGGGCTAATCTGCGCCTTGTCGCCAATAAAAAGCACCTTCGTGTGTTGCCCCCTGCAAACGGCAAGCAGCGTGTCGAACAGCACATCGTTAATCATACTCGCCTCGTCGCAAATGACAACCCCATTGTAGGGCACCTCCGGAAAGACCTCGCTCGTAGTGAAAAAACTTAACTGCCTCAAATCCAAGCGCATAACGTCTAATTTGGGCGACAGTTTCAACAACTTGTGCAGCGTAATCGCCTCCCGTTTGGTGGCGCGCCCCAGCACAAATTTCGCCTTATGCGTGGGTGCGCACAGCACATAATCATTAAAACCCTTCGCTTCCAACGATTTAAGCAACTTATTGACGACCGTTGTCTTCCCCGTCCCCGCATTCCCCACCAGCGTGAACGCATCGCTTTCGGAGTGCAAAACGAAGTCGAGCAAGAGCAGCAATGCCTGTTCCTGGTCTGCTGAAAGGATGATTTCTTTTTCCGGCTCCTCTTTATTTTTTTCTTTTGCTCCCATTTTTTTAGAAAGTATATGTCAGCCCCATATTCCAAAACTTGTTTCCAAAATTATTGGCTACTTTGTCGGATAGAGTATAGGGGGCATAATGAAGTTCCAAAAAACATCCTATACGCTTATAGTTCAATTGAATACCCTCATAGATATCCACTGTAGTAACACTATGAAAATCTTTAGTCCCATCATCATTTATTCTTTTCGCTAAATCCGTTTGACAAGAAGAAAACCCAATTCCGGAATAAAGATTATAACGCCAATTGTCATTTAACCGAGTTTTCATGTAACTGCTCCGTAAACTCGCACCAACAACCATGCGTAACTTTGTATCATCCGTATTGTCTTTATAGGAAAGCTTAAACTGCTGTCGATTAGCCGGAACAGCAACAAGAAAACCGAAATCAATTGAAGTCTTTTGGTTTATGGGAATTTTACAAAAAAGGTCTACCGATGGCGCGGCTCCATAAACATTGCTTAAATTTCCCACAGGCACTAAAGTTCCCAAACGAATTTCAGTGGACGGCCATGAGTTTTTCATATATTCCTTGTCCTCTGCGCTTACCGGTTCGGGGTCCGGAACATCAAATTGATTATTCGCCCAGTCCGGCGGATTGGGAATACTCATAAAGTTTTGAAGCAAAAGCGGTAATTCATAATCATTCCGGTTATAACCGTAGGTGCTCATGACGCAACTGATATATCTCTCACGCACCTCCTGACTGATATAATAGACAATCAGCGGATAATAACTCCCTACTTGTTTATAGACAATGCGCTTAGCCAGAGTTGGAATATCTTCAAAAAGGACACCAATATAATCGGTTGATAAAATCTGAACGTTTTTCTTGCCATTGGCAATAATCCGGGTTGCCAAATCCGAATCGGCAGCATCGGCAGACGGAAATTCCGACCAACTAATTTGCCCGCCTTTGCAATAAAAATTATGCGGACTTCTCCAGCCACAGGCGTTCCCCAATTGAACGGTTCGTCCGGCAAAAGAGATATACTCCCCTGTCCAATCTTCAGAAACAAACTCATCTAAAGTTTTGTCGCAGAAGGCTTTAATAAATGCCTGTTCCAGAAGCACATCCCGTTGGTTGAGCGTCTGAAAAGAGAGAATGCTCAACTCGTTTTCAGCGTGTTGCAGCAGATAATAAATTGCGTTAACCTTCACGTCTGCGTTCCATTCCCAAGGATATTGCGTTTCAATGATTTCATTTGGTATTTCCAATTGTGGGTCGGAAAATTCTGCCTGAATATTTTTTATCTTATACTTCTTTTTTAGCGAAGTGATTTTCTTTTTATCACTCAATTTCCCTTTTTGAAAAGTAACGTGAATGTCATATCCGCTAATTTCAAACCAAACGTCGCCGTTTTTCCCTTTCAACCCATGCAGCGCAGAAAAATCGTAATCGCCTGCAACCGCAGAAAACGCGATTGATAAAAATATGAATATAAAAGCAATCTGTTTCATGTGTGTCTTTTTTTTAACATTTGACAATCCCACACCGCCGCTTCAAAGCCTCCGTAGTGGGCTTTTTCCCCCGAAAGCGTACATACAAATCCATTGGGTCTTCTGTACCACCGCGGCTTAAAACATTTTCTCGGAACGACTGCGCTACTTCTTTGTCAAAAATTCCGCGCTCCTTGAAGAGCGCAAAAGCGTCTGCGTCAAGCACTTCTGCCCATTTGTAGGAATAGTAGCCTGCCGCGTAGCCGCCTGAAAAAATGTGACTGAATGCAGGCGAAATCATCCCCTCCGGCACTGTGGGCAGGAGCTGCGTGGCGGCGGTTACGCGGGTTTCAAAATTCTTTAAACTGTCCTCTATAAACGGCTCTGTTATAGAGTGATACGCCATATCCAGACAGGCAAACGACAACTGTCGCAGGCAGGCATAGCCCACGTGGAAATTGGCGGTGTCGATGATTTTTTGCACCAGTTCTGCCGGAATTTTCTCGCCCGTTTCGTAATGCACCGCAAAGAGGTCTAAGAAGTCTTTTTCCAGCAGGAAGTTCTCCATAATTTGCGACGGCAACTCCACAAAATCGCGATAAACGCTTGTCCCTGAGAGGCTTGGATAGATTGTGTGTGCCAGCATCCCGTGCAGGGCGTGTCCAAACTCGTGCACAAAGGTGTTCACCTCGTCGAACGTCAGCAAAGCCGGCTTGGTGGCTGTGGGGCGCGTGAAATTCATTACGATGGAGATATGCGGGCGGGTTTGTTGCCCGTCGCGCACCTGTTGCCCCTGAAATTCGGTCATCCACGCTCCCGGACGTTTGCCTGTACGCGGGAAAAAATCGGTGTACAGCACGGCAAGGTATTCTCCGTTGCGGTCAAACACCTCAAATGCTTCTACATCTTCCTGATATACAGGTATTTCTGCGTTCTTCTTAAAGTAAATTCCATACAGTTTGGTCGCCAATCCGAAGATGCCTTTTTTCACATTTTCAAGTTCAAAGTAGGGTTTAATCATCTCGTCGTTGAGGTCAAACTTACTGTCTTTCAGTTTGTTAGAATAATATGCCCAATCGTATGGCTGTAGTGGCAAGGCGTGCGCCCCTACCCCATCGACAAAACGCTGCAATTCAGCGACTTCCTGCTTGGCGGCGGGCGTAAAACCTGCCAGCAGTTCGTCCAGCAGTTCAAACACGGCGGCTGCATTTTTTGCCATCCGTCGGCGCAACACCATTTCGGAATAACTCTTATAGCCCAGCAGATTGGCGATTGCCAACCGCGTGTTGATGGTGTCTCGGATATTTTCGACATTGTCGAACGCGCCGCCGATGCACTTGGTGGCGGATGCCAAATAGAGTTGTCGGCGCAATTCGCGGTTGTCGGCATACTTCATAAAAGCCACGTAACTTGGTGCCGACAGGTCGAAGAGCCAACCTCCCCCACCCTTTTCCTTTGCCTTTGCTGCTGCTTCCTCAATCGCATCCGCCGGCAGACCTGCCAAATCCGCTTCGTCTGTCAGCAACAGGGTGTAGGCATTGGTCGCGTTCAGCACGTTTTGCCCAAATTCCAGCGTGCAAGCAGCCAATTGGGAGGACAGTTCGCGGTATTTTTGCTTCTCTTCGTCGGTGAGATTGGCTCCGTTGTCCACAAATCCGCGGTAGGTTTCTTCCAACAGTTTCATTTGTTCCGATTGCAGGGGATGTTCGCCATCATAGTGGTCGTGCACCGCCTTCACGCGCTGAAACAGTTTGTCGTTCAGCGTGATATTGTTGGCGTGCGCCGTCAGTTCGGGCTGAATTTTCTGTGCAATCGCCATCATTTCGTCTGTGCTTTCGGCTTCCAGCAAATTGAAGAAGACCGCCCCTACCCTTTCCAATGCCTGTCCGGCATATTCCAACGCCTCGATGGTGTTTTCAAATGTGGGGGCAACGTGCACATCGCCCTTGCCGTTCACAATTTCGTCAATCTCGGCATTGTGCCGTTTCATTGCCTCGCGAAACGCCGGCTCGTAGTCCTCCACGCGGATTTTGTCGAACGGGAATGTCCCGTGGGGCGTGTTGTAGTGCCTTTCGTTACGAGGGTCCTGTCCGGCAATCCCCTCCGGCATAAATATATTATCCATTTATATAAATTTTTATCGTTTGAAAAGAGGGACAAAGTTAGTGATTTTTTTTCATAACGCTTGCACCGTGTCAATAAAATTCATACCTTTGCGGACGATTTATGGCAAAGAGACTGTTTACATTTATTTTATTGTTATTGCAAGTGAGCACTGCTTTTGCGCAGCAGACAGACGAGAGCGTTGGGATGGTGATGAGCGGCGGCGGGGCTAAGGGTGCCGTGCACATTGGCATACTTAAAGCGTTGGAAGAGAATGATGTTCCAATCGACTATATAGCAGGCACTTCCATCGGCGCAATGGTTGGCGGATTGTATGCCATCGGCTATTCGCCGGACGAGATACTGACTTTCTTTATGTCGCGCGATTTTTATTATTGGCAAACGGGGACGGTGGAAGATGCCTACCAGTATTATTTCCGCCAGCAGGAGCCTAACCCCGCATTTGTGCGCGTCAACGTGCCGCTGAACAACCCGATGAAAGCCTCGCTCACGGATGCCATCTTGCCCAACAACAGTTTGATTAACCCGATTCAGATGAATCTGGCATTTATGCAAGTCTTTACGCAGGCTGCGACGAAGAGCGACTACGATTTCGACAAACTTTTTGTGCCTTTCCTTTGCGTCGCGTCCAATGTTTACAAAAAAGAATCCGTCCTTTTTCGCGAGGGCGATTTAGGCTATGCCGTGCGGGCTTCGATGACCTTTCCGTTGTTTTTCAAGCCGCTTATGCAGGACGGTGTCCCGCTTTGGGATGGAGGCATTTACGATAATTTTCCCGTCGGACAGATGCAGAAAGCGTGGCGTCCGAATGTTATCATCGGCTCGTCGGTGGCAGGCTCCAGCGCGGCACCCGAAAATCAGAGCCTCTTTGAACAGATAACGGACATCGCAATGCAGAAAACCGACTACAGCATCGACCCGCGAGAGGGTCTGCTGCTGAAATTTGAGTTGCCCGACGTGGGGCTGATGGACTTCCAACGGATACAGGAACTGTTTGATTTAGGCTATAACACCGCCATCTCGATGATGGATTCCATCAAAGGCAGAGTGCATCGGCAGGTGCCGCTGGCGGAGGTTCAAGCGCGGCGCGAAGCCTACAAAGCCTCTCTCTCCCCCCTGATTTTCAAGGACGTTCACATACAGGGGAAGGATGTGTCGGATGCCCAGAAGTACTATCTCATGCGGCAAATTCATCCCAATCCGGATGCAACATTCACGCTGGAGGAGTTTAAACGCATCTATTTTCGCCTGCTCACCAACTCCTCGATACGCGAAATTATGCCGAAGGCGGAATACGACCCCGCGAGCAAAACCTACAGTTTGCATTTGGACGTAACCGTGAACAACGACCTCACGGTTGAATTTGGGGGCGACGTATCGTCCACTGCCGCCAATCAGATGTATATAGGGCTTAACTACCGGAGTTTGGCACTGGCTTCAACCAATTTCAATGTAGATGTTCACTTGGGGAATGCTTACAGCGCAGTCTTTGTGCAAGGCAAATATGAAGGTCTTTTCCACATTCCGTTCGACATTTCTGCGCAGTGGTCGTTCCACGTGCAGGACTATTTCGACAGCGACAAGTTCTTTTTGGATGCCGACTTAGCCACTTTTTCGAATCAGCAGGAAAACTTTGGCAAATTGGGGTTGGGCATTCCCATTTTCAATAATGCAAAATTAGAGTTTTTGGGCGGCTACGGGATAATGTACGACACCTATTTTCAAGACAACCTGCACTATCAATCGGGCAACGACAAAAGCGAATATCAGCTCGTCAACCTCGGTCTGTATCTCAAAAAAAACACGACCGATGTCAAACAATTCCCCACCAGCGGGCAAAACGCGCACTTCACCGCCCAATTTATTACCGGACAAGAAACATTCAAGCCGAGTTATTCAAAGAAACTCCCGCGAACGACCATGGAACAGTCTTACATCCAGTTGAATGCCGGCATCACGAACTATCACGACATCGACGAGCACCTCAAATTGGGTTGGCAGGTGCAAGGCGTTGCGTCGAACAAAAAACTGTGGAACAACTACACCTCCACCATCCTCCAAGCCCCCAGCTTCACCCCCACCCCACACAGTGCGCTGGTGCTCAACGAGGCTTTTCACGCCAATGAATTTGTTGCAGCCGGCATTTTGCCGATATGGAAATTTAACTCAACGGTCCACCTGCGCGGCGAATTGTATGGCTTTCTCCCCATTCGCCCCCTCGAAAAGCAGGAAGACGGCTCCGGAAAATACGGCGGCTGGCTATATAAATCCGCCTTTATGGGCGAAGCAAGTGTGGTGGCGCAATTCCCATTCATGTCTTTCAGTGCCTTTATCAACCTGTACAGTTATCCCACAAAAAATTGGAATTTTGGCGTGAACATTGGGTATTTGATTTTTGACCAGAAGTTTATACAGTGATTAGGCTGTGCTGTACATCCGTATTTGTTCCGCACACAAAGCATAAACATCTGCGCCCCTATATCGCTTATACCAATCCACCGTCAAAGCCACACACTGGTCGATATTCATCTTCGGCTCCCAGCCCAGATCAAACTTGGCTTTTGAAATATCCAGCATCAGCAAATTGGCTTCGTGCAGGGCATTGGGGTCTGACAAGTCTTTCAGTTCGCCGCTTCCGTAATTGGCAATCACTTTCGTTGCCACATCCCAAACGGTGGCGATGCTTTCGGTGCGAGGACCAAAATTCCAACCCTCAGCATATTTTGTTGGCTCATCCCATATTTGCTGCGCCAGCAGCAAATAGCCGCTTAGCGGCTCCAGCACGTGCTGCCACGGGCGAATCGCTTTTGGGCTGCGAATGTTGATGGGTTTGCCGGCTTCCAATGCCTTGATGCAATCGGGAATGATGCGGTCTAATGCCCAATCGCCGCCGCCGATGACGTTTCCGGCTCTTGCGCTGGCAATGGATTTGCCGTGTTTTGCGTAGTCATTCGGATTGAAAAAACTCCTTCGCCAACTGTTGATGGCTATTTCGGCGGCACCCTTGCTGCTTGAATAAGGGTCGTAGCCGCCCATCGGCTCATTTTCGCGATAGCCCCAGATTTGTTCTTTGTTTTCATAACATTTGTCGGTCGTAATCATCACGCCCACTTTCACGCTGTCGGTGGCGCGAATGGCTTCGAGCACATTGATTGTGCCCATCACATTCGTTTCGTAGGTTTCCACCGGAATGTCGTAACTCAATCGCACTATAGGTTGGGCAGCCAAATGGAAAACAAGCTCCGGTTGGTGTTTTTGAAAAATCTCTTTCATCAATTTTCCATCCCGAATGTCGCCCCGCAAATCCGTAATCTTGTTTTTCAGACCGCTCAGCACATAATTATCGCGCTCTGTGCAAGGGTCAAGAGCCACGCCAATCACTTCTGCGCCCAATTCGTGCAGCCAGATGGACAACCACGAGCCTTTGAAGCCCGTGTGACCGGTTACGAGCACTCGTTTTCCTTTGTAAAAATTAGCAAATATGTCTGTTGTATTCATTTCCATACTTTCCACGGTGCTTTGCCACTGTTCCACATCTCATTCAATTCGGCATTGTCCCGCAAAATATCCATTGGTTTCCAAAAACCGCGATGCTTATAAGCAACCATTTTCCCGGAAGCAGCAAGCTGCTCCAGTGGACTTTTTTCAAAAATACATGTGTCATCACCATCAGGGATGTAATTAAACACTTCCGGCTCGCACACGAAGAAGCCCGCATTTATCCAGTTGCCATCGCCGTCGGGTTTTTCCAAAAATGATTTCACGTGATTGTTTTCTTTGTCAATATCCAGCAACCCAAACTTTCCAACCGGTTTGTACGCGGTTAATGAAAGAGTAGCCTTGGATTTTTCATGGGCTTTTATCGTATCTGTAATATCTAAATCCGTCACGGCATCGCCATAAGTCAGCAAGAAGCGTTTGTTACCCACATATTTCTGTATCCTCTTGATACGTCCGCCGGTCATCGTATGCAATCCTGTATCCACCATCGTTACCTTCCAATCTTCGGAATGGTTGTCGTGAACGGTTATACTATTGTCGGACAAATCGACTGTCATATCGCTGTTGTGCCGAAAATAGTTGGCAAAATATTCCTTTATCACGTATTGCTTATAGCCACAGCAAACGATAAATTCCTTGATGCCGTAGTGGCTGTAAATCTTCATGATATGCCACATAATGGGCTTACCGCCGATTTCCACCATCGGTTTAGGGATGGTGGTTGTTTCTTCGCTCAAACGCGAGCCAAGCCCGCCTGCCAAAATCACTGCTTTCATCTGTTTACAAATGTTTTAATCGTTTTTATCGTGTAGTCCAGCATCTCTGCCGTCCTGCCCGGATACACCCCTATCCAGAGCGTGCTGTTCATCACAAAATCGGTTGTTTCCAACTTTCCGACAACGCGATAGCCCTCGCCCGTTTTTCGCATCTCATCAAAAGCGGGATGTCTTAACAGATTGCCTGCAAACAAGTTGCGCGTCTGTATCTTGTTGTTTTCCAGATATTCCGACAATTCATTGCGCGTAAATCCCGCATCCGGCTCAACGGAAATGAGGAAGCCAAACCAACTTGGATTGGAATTTTTGCTTGCTTCCGGCAAGATAAGCCCTTTCAGCCCTGTCAAACCTGCCTTTAAGGTATCAAAATTTCTGCGCCGCGCTGCCGTAATCGCATCAATTTTTTCCAATTGCGCACAGCCAATCGCCGCTTGCATATCCGTCACTTTCAGATTATAGCCGAAATGCGAATACACATATTTATGGTCGTAGCCCACCGGCAATTCGCCAAACTGTTTGCTGAAACGATATTTGCAGGTGTTGTCCACCCCGCTCGCGCACCAGCAGTCGCGTCCCCAATCGCGAAACGAGTTCACAATCTTGTGCAGCAAAGCATCGTCCGTATAAACCGCCCCACCCTCGCCCATCGTGATATGGTGCGGCGGATAAAACGAAGAAGTGCCGATATGCCCAACGGTGCCGGTCTTTTTCCACACACCATTGTATAAATATTCCGACCCCAAAGCATCGCAATTATCCTCCACCAGCCACAGATTATGCTTGTCGCAAAAATCCTTAACCGCCTGTAAATCAAACGGATTGCCCAGCGAATGCGCAATCATAATCGCTTTGGTTTTAGAAGAAAGTGCTGCGTCCAACTGTGCGATATCAATATTATATTGGGGGATGGTGACATCAACAAAGACGGGCACAGCACCATATTGAATAATCGGCGTGACGGTGGTCGGGAACCCGCAAGCCACAGTAATCACCTCATCGCCCCGTTTCACGCGGCGTTCGCCCAAAAGCGGCGAAGTCAACGCCATAAAAGCCAGCAAGTTAGCCGAAGACCCGGAATTGACCGCCGAACAATACTTCACGCCCAGCCACTCGGCAAAGCGCGTCTCAAACCGATGCGCCCAAGGACCGGCAGTGAGCCAAAAATCAAGCGAGGAATCCACCAAATTGACTAATTCCCGCTCATCAAAATACCGCCCACCATAGTTGAGAAAGGTCTTCCCTGCCTCAAAAGCCTTGGGCTGCCCATGCACTTCGCGGTAATAGTCCGCAGTGAGTTTTAAAATCTGCTGTTTAAGTTCTTCTTTCCTTGACATATTTTTTTATTTTTGTTTCATATAGGCATCGACATCCTCAATTAAATAGGGCAATCCAAGCGTGTGAAGAGCATCCGCACATTCATACACATAAGTCAATGCACCGGTTTTTTTAAAAAGATTATAAACATCTTTCCCGCTCATCTGCTTGACTCCGCTATACTGTTCAATAAAAAATGCCGTAAATTTCATTGCTTTGCTCATAGTGCCTCCTCCGGATAAGTGATTTTTCCTGTTGTAATCTCCTCGTTGAGCATATCTGCAAGCACTCTAGGGCTTAAATGCCACAATGCTGTCTCACTGTTTTCGAGTTGCCCGTAAAGCACCGAATTGTAAAGTCTATCCACAGCAATATGCTCATTGACACCATAATCGCTTACATACCACTGTATAATATCCGGCACAACAAACGTAAGCGAATACTTCAATCCACCGGCTGCAAGGGGATATTTATTCATCGCCCACCTCCTCACTCTCCACATAATGAAGCAATTGAATTGATTTATCAGAACAAAAAGTGTATTGATTAAACAATTTCTTGGGCTTTAATAACATTAAGGCAATTTCGGCAGACATATTTCCCGCAAAATACGGCAGCAAAGTATTGTAAACATCATCGTTTGCCACCGGTCCAATGATTAAATCATAGTCATTATCAGGATTTTTTTCTATTCTGTTTTTTGTGATAAACTCTAACCATTCTTTATTCGGACTATCAAATTGTAACACATTAGTTATATCGGGCAGTAAATTTTCATCAAACTCATAATGCGAAACGATGGCTTTACCGGTATTTTTACGGTATAAAACCTTGCGGGCAAAAGCTCTACATTGTATCAGGTTAGTTGTTGTATAAAAGCCATTCCCAAAATCAAGAGGTCGCTGCCCCTCCAACAATTTGGGACCCTTTATTACTTCATTACTACCGTGATAGAGTTTCATAATTTCTAATTTGTGTCATAAATTACGCGGCAAAGGTAAGTTTACCACCGTTAAGCCATCCGGGTTTCACCTCTTTGAGAACATCAATCAATAGCAGCCCCCAAATCAATAAAATAGCCATGTTGCTGGTAGCGATAGCATATTTGACTTGGGCTGGATTTAAAAATACGCAAAAGAGCAATACATACATCCAGTCTTTTAGGGTGAAAGTCTGCCGGTTGAAAAACACAACTATCGCAGGGAAGAAGTATAATCCACAATAGAAGAGCGAACGGTCAGGCACTATCATAACGACAATAGATAAGATTCCAATCCTCAACCAATTGTTCTTCGTGAAAAAACAAAGAATGATTGAAATTACAGCCAATAGCAATTGAATATACCAGGAAACAGCAACTAACCCTTCCGGAAGTTTCATAACCTCTACAACATGGGCAACCACGTTCGGCAAGCCCCATGAGGCGTAAGCAAAGGCAAAGACTTGACCGGTATTATCTGAAGCAGATGCTAAATTAAGAATTAACTGTGATATATTTTCAGAAACGCTATGATGGAAAAACAAAAAAGGCAAAAAAGTCAGAGCAAGCCCCAGTACCACACAAATGCCAATTGATTTATATTTTTTATCAAAGAGCAAGAATACTCCAAAAAGCACGGGATAGATTTTCAGCACCGATGCCACAGTCAAACAAACAAGTGCTAAATTTCTATATCCTTTTGAGGGAGAATCATAGAACAATAAAAATGTTGTGATACAAGCCGCAGAAAGGATAATAAAATTACCGGCATCTATGGCTGTCAGGCTCACTGAAGAAAAAAACAAGAGTCCCCAAATGAGCAGGGCACTCTTTCTGCTCTTACCTAATTTATACAAAGCAAGAAACAGGCAAATTAAAGAAATGCACGTAAAGAAAGTAACGGACAACATACCTATCCCACTTGCGGCATCGCGGAACGACATAGACGCATAATCATCTAAACACGAGAGAGGATAGAACAAGAGGAGGGGTAAAGGCAAATAGATTGCCGCATGTTCGCGTCCATAAGCAGCAGGGACATCAAAATAGGGGTCTCTATTTGCGTCCCACGCCAGCACTTCAAAGAAATCTTTAAAATGAGAATCTTTCTCATCGAATGCCACGAGCACAAGTGGTTGAGTATCGGCAGGCTCTGTAAAAAAGTTTATCATCCAAGACAGAATAAATGCCCCCATCACCACACTAAACACTGCAAGCAGTGTCTTCCTTTCAATAAATAATTTGTTCATTTTCTATTTTTTTTTAATTGTTACTAAATTTATTCAAAATTAATTCTTTGTTCTTCAATCACCAACGGTCGATTCATTACCCGCGTATTGATATTTAAAATATATTCGCCCAAAAGACCAATGAAGAATAGTTGCAGGGAGCCTAAAAGGAACACCCCTATCGTTGTGGCAGCCATTCCCAAGGCAAAAGAATCCCAATAAAGCAATTTCGATATGAGAGAATATAAGGCAATTATCAGGCTGAGGACAGAGGCTACAAACCCAATTATTGTGGCACACCGCATCCCAACCTTAGAATAGGAAGTTATTCCCAACAGAGCCAAATCGTATAGACTGAAAAAATTGAATTTTGTTTTCCCAATCTTTCGTTCGTTCTGTTCAAAATATACTTTTTTGTGCTTAAATCCTAACTCTGAAACTATTCCACGCAAATAGGGCATTGAGTCGTTCAGATTTTTGAGAACATCAATAAATTTTCTATCATATAATCCGAAGCCGGTGAAATGGTCGATATGGTCAATATCTGCAATGTGTTTTATGACCTTATAGTAAACGCTTCTTAAAAAATATTTAAGGCGACTTTCTTTGCTTTTATTCTTAATGGCAATCACTATTTTATACCCCTGTTCCCATTCTGAAACAAATTGAGGTATTAACTCAGGCGGCTCTTGCATATCTGCCGCTAAAAACACAACAGCATCACCTGTGGCGTTAATTAACCCATAAACAGACGACCTCATCCAGCCGAAATTTTGGGCGTTAAAGATAGCCTTGACCTTCTTATCGTCTTCTGCCAATTGAATGATTAGTTGTCTTGAACTGTCAGACGAGTCGTTGTCGATGAACAATATCTCATAGTCATAACCGGGCAATTGCTGTTTAAATACCTGTGTTATACGATTATAAGCCACAGGAATGTTGCCTTCCTCATTGTAAGTCGGGATGAGTATTGAAATTTTTTTCATGCTTTTTTTATATTTTTATACTATTGTTTTTTTAATTCCTTCTTCAAGCGCAACTTTGGCTTCCCATCCGGGCAATTGATGCCCTGCCCGCCAAGGCTCCATCACTTCCCGTTCTCTGTATGGTCGTCCGCCCCATTGAATATTCAATTTCTTTTTCGTAACATTTTCATATAGAGCCGCCATATCTTTCAATTTGTATCTTTTCTGTGCAAACAACGCATAATCTGCTTCTAATTTTGCATCGGAGTTTAAGAGGCTTATTAGTCTGACAAAACCGCTCACAACATCGTCAATATAAAGAATATCAATAGATTGTTCACCCGGCGACATGGCTAATGTTTCACCACTTTGGGCAATTTTATTCCATAGATTAAACAGTTTGGGGCGAGTGTCATTCGGACCGAAGGTGTCACCGATTTTTAGCGTAACAAACTTTATATCAGACGTTTCCGTATAGTATTTTGCCAAAGCAATAAAGGCTTGTTTGGTTGCCGCATATAAATTTACCGGATGCTCATCCCGCGTATCGGGAAGGTAATGCTGCCAAAAAGTCCCCGTATTCAAAAACCATTTGACAGAAGTGTTCTCCGAAGCCTCCAATAGCGCAGTTCCCAAAAAGATATTCGACTCAATTAAATTTCGGACATCCACATCTTTGTGGGAAGACAAAAACAAGGACGCTAAATGGGCGATGCCCTCTATGTTATGTTCATTCAAATACGAATGGAGGGCGGCAATATCGCCGTCGAAATAAAAAATATGCTGAGAAATAGATTGAGCAGCATTAGAAGATGGTCTTAATAAGATATGTATCTCATTATTGGCTTTCAATGCCTCAAACAAATGACTGCCGATAAAGCCTGTTACGCCGGTAATTAATATCTTCATTCAAAAAGGGGATTTAAAATTATTCAATGAATCAAATTGCAAGTCCCGTTCGGACACAATCGGTTTTTTTATCTGCCAATCATATCCAATAGAACTAAATAAAATGCCACAATCGTGTTCCTTAGAGTAACCGGATGTTTGGGCGTAATTCACTATTGTATCATCCTCTAACGAGAGGAAGCCGTGAGCAAATCCTTTGGGTATATACAAATAGCGACCCGAATAATCATCTAATTCTACGGAAAATGCCTGCTTAAACGTTTTTGAGTTTTTTCTAATATCAACTACCACATCTCTGATTTTACCCTTGCTGACATAGACTAATTTTGTATGTTCAAAAGGCGGTAGTTGAAAGTGCATCCCCCGTATGACGTCCTTTTTGGAAACCGAAAAATAAAATTCTTTGAAATAAGTATCCAAAGCGTTTTCTTTAAAAATGTCAAAAGAGAACGGTTTTAGAAAACCGCCTCGCGCGTCTTGTAAACACATATTTTCCAAGACAAAAAGTCCGTCAAAGGGTGTATTTATTATTTTCATTCGCCGTGCAAAGGTAAGTATTTTTTTCTAATTGCACAATAAAAAGCGTTTTTTTCTGTTTACACATATTATAATGGTGAAACAAAAAATCATCGGTCTGCTTGTGGTGCTGTGCGCGGTGCTATCGGGGTGTTCGTCGTCCAAAAATACGGCGGGGACGCGCTGGTATCATGGGTTTAATGTGCGCTACAATGTTTTTTTTAATGGGCAGTCGGCGTTCAATGAGGCACTCAAAAATCAGCAGAAAACTTTTCAGGGCAATGATTCGGCGATGATTATGTTTCCGGTGGATGCTTTGCCGAGAGAGAAACCCACCAAGGGGGGACCCTTTGACAAGGTTATCGAAAAAAGCGCGAAAGCCATTCAACAGCATTCCATTTCGGCAAAGCCCAAACGAGAGGAGGCGCGGCGCAACGACCCGGCGTATAAGGAATGGATGGCGCGCAGGGAATACAACCCGGTTTTGCACAAGGCTTGGATGCTGATGGCGAAAGCACAGTTTCACAACGGCGATTTTTTGGAGGCTGCCGGCACGTTTGCCTATATTTTACGCATCTATCGCACGCAACCGGAGATTTATACCGACGCATTGATTTGGCAGGCAAGGAGTTACACCAATTTGGGATGGTTCGTTGAAGCGGAAGAACTGCTTGCCAAAGCCAAACGGGGAGAGCTGCCCAACAAGCAAATGGAAGATTGGTATGCAACGGCTTATGCCGGTTTGCTGATTCAACAAAAAAAATACAAAGAGGCTATCCCCTATCTGAACACAGCAATAAAAGCAGAGAAAAACGGCTGGCAAAAAAAACGCGACCGCCAACTTTTGGCTCAACTCAAAAACGCGAAGGTCGATAACACCAACATCACAGACACCGACACCCTGCACATCTCCTCCGACGACAATAAACTGGCTGCCTATCAACGCCTGAAAATGCTCCCCGTGATAGAGGACACGCTCTATGGAGATGCTTTTGAAGCCTATTTGCAAGGCTACAGCCAATTGAAGCGCGAAGCCTTTGCCGTAAAAACCAAAAAACGGGGTGCCGCCGATTCCCTGAAATTTTCCGGCAGAACAGACGGACCCCACAAAGTGCTGATTTTGTATCCGAATGGCACTCTGGACGACAATCACTTGCTCTACACCATCGCAAATTTCAATTTCAGCAATTTCTCCGTCAGCGATTTTGAATTGGAACAAACAGTTTTAGAAAACCTTAACTCTCTGCAAATCAATGGATTTAAAAACTTTGGCGAAGTGGAGCAATACCTGAAAATGATTAACGGAGCCGATGGTTACGCCGCCGGTTTGCGCAAATCTGCCATCATCGTCCCCATTTCGGATAGAAATTACAACATTCTGTGGCAGGGAAAACCACTGGAAGAGTATCTCGCATTCAAAAAAGTAACAGTCCCCCCGAAAGGCAGGGAAAGGGAGAGCAAGGGAAGCAGGGAAAGGGAAACCAAGGAAACCATAGAAATCAAAACATTCCAAGAAGTGAAAGGAACCAAGCCACAGGAAGCAAAGCCGGCTGAAAGCCAACCACCTCGCAACGTGGAGCCACTCCCTGCGGAAACGAATACGAAGAAGGATGCGGAAACGAATGCAAAAATGGATGCAGAACCGAAAGATTCTGCCCCC
>BNTR01000019.1 GCA_025996755.1 Bacteroidia bacterium | reverse complement strand
CAACAGTTTGATTTGCGCATTGCCGCGTGCCAGTGCCGCAATCTCGTACCAATAGGAGGCTGCCGACCAGTCGCTTTCGACCGTGAACGGCACGGAGCGGTATGTCTGCGGCGCGATTTTCAGCGTCTGACCGCTCCACTCCACCACGGCACCGAATTGTTCCATCAGGCGGGTTGTCATTCGCAGGTAGGGCAGCGAAATCAGGTTGCCCTCCAAATGCAGTTCCAAACCCTCTTCCAGAAGTGGCGCAATCATCATCAGGGCGGAGATATACTGCGAACTCACGCCGCCATTCATCGTTATTTGCCCGCCACGCAGGGTTTTTCCGTTAATGAGCAACGGAGGGAAGCCGTCTTTTTCGAGGTAGCGAATGTCGGCACCGAGCGTGCGGAGGGCATCCACCAGCAGTGCAATCGGGCGATTTTTCATACGCTCGGTGCCCGTAATCGTCCATCGCCCGGTCTGCTGCGCCAGATAAGCCGTCAAAAAGCGCATGGAAGTACCCGCTGCGCCGATGTCGAAATCGGCACCGGACGACAGCAAAGCCCGTTGCAGCACCCGCGTGTCATCGCTGTCAGACAAATTGGTGAGGGAATGGCGGGGCAAACCCGCACCGGCATTGGAAACCAGCGCATTAAGCACCAACACCCGATTGCTAATGCTCTTGGAAGCCGGCAAACGGACGGTGGTCTCAATCACGCGGGGCGCGCCTATCTTGTAAATCATAATTTTTGACTGTGTAATTAAGGCGCAAAGCTATAAATATTTTTTGAGATAGGCAATAGATGTTATTCGAGCTTCTTCAGCCTCTCACTTATTTGCTGCACGGTATCCTCATCACCCATTCGGTTGGCAATATTCAACATAAGTTCGTATGCCGGCTTGTGATTCTGTTTCGTTATTATTTCATTCAGAGTACGCCACGCTTCTCCGAGATTATCTTGTTGTTCATAAACGTTGGCAGCAACCCATAGACCGTCTATGTTGTGTCGGGGGTAAAGTTTGGTGAGGGTGTTTGCCGTCTGCAGTGCATTTGCAAAATCCTTCTTGTAAAAGTAAAGATACGCCATAGAGTTGAGTAGAGCCAAGCCGTCCTTTACGAAGCTTTGCCAGTGCTCTACAAGCCTCGTGGCACTATCGTAGTGTCCGGTGCGTGTATAAAGTTCAACTAAATCTGCCAATGCTTCATCATCGTAAGCATCGTACTCCAATGCTTTTATGTATTGTGTCTCTGCTTCGGCGAAATTGCCCTGTTGAAGTGCTGCACGCCCGTAGTAGGATGAGCGGTCTTCGCGCTTCAGCACAAGTGCTATCGGCACGCCATCGACCATGACCTGATGCACCGTGTTTTTGGGTGGATACGCCTCTTTGCTCAGCAACAAATGATATATTCCGGCAATAGAATAGAACGCATAGTCCCAATCGGCGGTGTTGCGCTTCTCCCAACGCACATAGTTGATAGAAAAGTTGTCGGTATCTTTTCGGAAGTAGTAGTCTGACGCATGCCATGTTGCTACCAGCGTTTTGCGTGTTGGGTCAGGCGCACCATTTTTTGCCACATCTGCCAATATCCACTCCGCCGCCTCACGCTTGGAGTTGTCTAAAACGTCCAGGTCATAGTTGCCATAAGCACCCTTCACGCCTCCCACAAACCGATTAAAGTAGAGGTTTTCGTAGGGGTGATTTTTGACGGTAAAAATAAACGGGTCAAACAGCAAAACAACCGGCAGGACGGTGAAAACAATTTTTAATTTTTTGTTTTTTGCCCAATTTACCAGCGTATTAAAGCCCAGTGCCGCGGCTACCACCAGCGTGGGGTAAACAAACATCACGTGCCGCCAGCCGCCGTAAACGATGGCTTTGGTGAACGCAATCCAAAAAATGGGAAAGGCAAAGCAAAACAGCAGCACGAATGTCCAAAACCAGCCTTTCGGTTGCCGATGCGCCGCAAATAGCTGTACTCCCCCCCCCATCAAGACGACTATTGGGGAGGTTATGCATATATTTTTGATGCAGTAATACCAGGGCAAATCTTGTGAAAAAAGCAACTTCCCCTCAAAAACCTGAGAATAAGCTCCCGGATGATTGGACATGGCTTTGAGAGCATCCACAATGTTGTGCAGCGGGTCGCGCAAAGCATAAGGCCACAGAATGAACATCACCACCAGCATTGCGCCCGACGCAACCGCCGCCTGCACAAAGATTTTTTTCAGGATGGCGATGTTGGATTTGGAAAAATACTGTCTGGGCTTATTGACCATCAAGTAGTAGACCAGCACAAACAGCCCGAAGTATGCAAAGAACAGAAATCCTCCGGGGCGTATGCCAATCGCCGCCCCGAGCAACACGCCCATTTTCAGGCTCGTTTTGAGCGTTGGTTTGGGATACTCCTTTATAAACCATGCAATATAATAGATGGCTCCTATTCCACAAGCGGCAAGAGGGATATCTTTCAGATTATTAAGCGAATGCCCGAGTATGTACGGGGAGAAAAAAATCAGCAGCAAAGCCAAACTTCCCGCTCGCCACCCGCCGAGCAACTTGGCGAGCAACCCCACAAACAGCATCAAGAAAGCCCCTGCGAGGGCATTGCAAACGTGGCGAACTGTCATATAGTTATTTTCGAAGCCGAATGCCTTGATGATTAATGTAACCACATTATCAAAGGCGAAACCGAAAAACTTCATTGGAGTATCATCAATGTAGCTGGTATCTTGCCCCAATGAGGTATAATACTGATAGTAACGCAACGAGTACGGATAGTGCCAAGGCTCTTCATCGCGCGAATTTCCTGCGTCGAGGCACATCAGTGGCAGCACCACGAATATGATTGCTACAAGGGCAACAAATACCCATTTCCACCACGATTGCTCGCTTGTCTGCGAACTTGCTTCTATCTGTACAATGCTCTCCGGCTCCCTGCGCATTACTGCTTTTTTTGTTTTTGTTTTCATTTTTTTATAAAATTGCCGCAAAATTAGATAAAAATCACGAGATATGCAAGCGTATGAATAAAAAGTCAAGACCAGCCATCCTTTTCGGGCATACAGCCTACCGAACTCGAAGTACAATGAAAGCGCATGTGAGACAAGTAAGCTCGTAGAGGAAAGTATTGGCAGGATTTTTTTGTAATCCGGCTAATCCTTTCATCTTGTTAATCCTAAGAATCTTATTAAAATCATGGTTCAGACAATCCCTCTCAGTGGTGCCTGACAATTTGTCAGGTTTTTTTGTGCTATTACTGTTGGCACGGCGTTTGCTCTTTATCGGGAAAATAAACAAAGTAAAAACAATTAAAAAATTAAAGAAATGGGAAAAATTATTGGAATTGACTTGGGAACGACCAACTCGTGTGTGGCGGTCATGGAAGGTGGCAAGCCTGTGGTCATCCCTAACAGCGAAGGAAAGGCTACGACCCCTTCAGTCGTGGCATTTGTTGGCAACGAGCGCAAAGTGGGCGACCCTGCTAAGCGTCAGGCGGTTACAAACCCTACGAAAACGATTTATTCGATTAAACGGTTTATGGGCGAAACGTTCGACCAGGTGACGGCGGAAGTGAAGCGCGTGTCGTACAAGGTGGCAAAAGGCGACAACAACACCCCACGGGTGGAAATTGACGGTCGCAAGTTTTCGCCGCAGGAAATTTCAGCCATCGTGCTTCAGAAAATGAAGAAAACGGCTGAGGACTATTTGGGGCTTTCGGTGGACGAAGCGGTTATCACCGTGCCGGCGTATTTCTCTGATTCTCAACGTCAAGCGACTATTGAGGCGGGCGAAATTGCGGGTCTGAAAGTGAAGCGTATCGTGAACGAGCCAACGGCGGCGGCTTTGGCTTACGGCTTGGAAAAGACGGATAAGGATATGAAAATCGCGGTGTTCGACCTTGGTGGCGGCACGTTCGATATTTCAATTCTTGACATCGGCGACGGCGCGTTTGAGGTGAAATCGACCAATGGCGATACCCACTTGGGGGGCGACGACTTCGACAACGTGATTGTGGACTGGTTGGCAGCCGAATTTCAAAACGACGAAGGGCTTGACCTGCGCAAAGACCCGATGGCGATGCAACGCCTCCGTGAAGCCGCTGAAAAGGCGAAAATCGAACTTTCGAGCACCGCTTCCACGGAAATCAACCTGCCCTACATCATGCCTGTGGACGGTATGCCGAAGCATTTGGTGAAAACCCTGACCCGCGCGAAGTTTGAACAGTTGGCAGATGCCCTGATTCAAAAAACCGTTGCGCCGTGCGAAAAGGCGTTGAAGGACGCGGGCATCTCGGCAAAAGAAGTGAATGAAGTTATCCTCGTGGGTGGTTCGACCCGTATCCCCGCCATTCAGGACAAGGTGAAACAGATTTTTGGCAAAGAGCCGAGTAAGAACGTGAATCCCGACGAAGTGGTAGCCGTTGGTGCAGCCATTCAGGGCGGTATCTTGGCGGGCGACAGCAACTTGGGCGGTCTGCTGCTCTTGGACGTAACCCCGCTCTCGTTGGGCATCGAAACGATGGGCAGCGTGATGACCAAGTTGATTGAAGCCAACTCGACTATCCCCATCAAGAAGTCTCAAGCGTTTACGACGGCGGTTGATAACCAGCCTTCGGTGGAAATTCACGTCCTGCAAGGCGAACGCCCGCTGGCAAGTCAGAACAAGACCATCGGCAAATTCCACTTGGACGGCATCATGCCTGCACCGCGAGGCGTACCTCAAATCGAAGTAACGTTCGACATCGACGCCAACGGCGTAGTGAGCGTGTCCGCCAAAGACGAGGCGACGGGCAAAGAACAAAGCATCCGCATAGAAGCCTCCAGCGGCTTGAGCGATGCCGAAATCCAACGCATGAAGGACGAAGCAGCCGCCAACGCCGAATCGGACAAAAAGGAAAAGGAAAAAATCGACAGCCTGAACAAAGCCGACAGCGTGATTTTCCACACAGAAAAGCAACTGAAAGACTTGGGCGACAAAATCCCGGCAGACAAAAAACCACCCATAGAAGCCGCCCTAAGCAAACTGAAAGAAGCCCACAAGAGTCAAGACCTCGCAGGCTGCGAAGCAGGCATAGCGGAAGTGAACACAGCCTTCCAAGCCGCCAGCCAAGCGATGTATGCCAACGCAGGCGCAGGCGGCAACCCGTTTGCCGGAGCCGACCCCTTCGCCAGCATGGGCGGCAATCCGTTTGACCAGGCAAGGCAGCAGGCGAATGCTAATGCTAATGCCGGCGGTGGCGGTCAAAGTCAGGCATCCGGTGGCGATGAGGTTCAGGATGTGGATTTTGAGGAGGTGAAATAAATCAATTGCGAAAAATCGCAGTGAGCAGTGATGTTTGCTGCGATTTTTTTGTTTCAACACCGTTTGTATATGTAAACTATTTATTGTACCTTTGCCCCTCAAAAACAATTATTATGTGTTTAGGAATACAAGCAAATAAGGTGAAAATAGGGGTATTATTAGCCTATTTATGTTCTAAGATAGAGGACATTAATCTGAGAAAATTGATAAAATTAGTGTTCTTGATTGATGAAGCGTATGTAGAGGAAAACGGTTATCCTTTGACGTGGATGGATTATTATGTCTGGGAAAAAGGACCTGTGGCTCCGGAAATTTACAATATAAAAAACAATGGAGGAATTTTTTCTAATTATGTCAAGACAGTAAAAAAGACTAACGACGGTAAGCATTATGTTTATCCTGCAAGTGGTTTTGATATTGAAGGAGGATTGGCTGAATTTGGAGAATATCATTTGGAGGTGATTGATTCAATAATACAAAAATATGGTCATTTAAGTGCCGATGAGTTATCTGATGTGACTCATACAGAAGACAGCATTTGGTCAATCGCAGTAAAAGACAATAAATTAGACTTTAAAAACGCAGGCAAAACAGATATAAAATTAGACCTAATCACTTTAATTAAAGGGGATAGCGATAAATATAATGCTTATTTGGATGCATTAGAAAACATACAATTTACAGCCGCTTTAAATCCGTAATTAACTTTATGCTATCTCCAAGGAACATTATATATGGCTTTTGTCGTTTCACTAATCCTCCTAAGCCCAAATATCTAATTTCACTATGCAGAAGTAATGATTTGGACATAGTTGCTTGTTTCACAACATCGCAAACACGAGCCTTAAAAAACGCAAAGGGAGAGGTTGTTTCTTACATATTTGAAATTGGAGATGAGATTGGATTAAAACCCGATGGTTCTCCTTTTTCATTTCCACAACCAACCGTAATTTCATTTGATTATTGTTTTCAAAACAAATCCCAAGAAGAACTAATAAACGGCTTTGAATCTCCTGCAATTATTTGTATTCTCCATCAGCAAGAATACCTTAACCTGATTTACGCCATGTATAAATCTAAAGCGACTCCTCAAAAATATAAAGCTATTTTTGAAAAAATATTGGAAGAACAGTGTTCCTAACCTATTTATAGTATGCAATTAACAAATATGAATACATTTGAAACTTTAAAAACATCTTTCGCCCCAATCTCAAACTCAGCCACAACAATTCTGATTTTAGGCTCATTGCCCGGCGACAAGTCGCTGGAACTTGGCGAATATTATGGGCATCCGAGCAACCGGTTTTGGAAAGTTATGGCGCACATCACCGGGAGTGAGCTGCCTCTCACTTATGCGGATAAAAAGCAGTTGCTCTTGAAGTCAAACATCGGCGTTTGGGATGTTGCCCATCAAGCGAAGCGAAAAGGCAGCCTTGACAGTGACATTAAAGATGTGGTGCCTAACGATTTAGGCAGTTTTGTCGCTAACCACAAGCATCTAAAAGTAGTTGGGTTCAATGGGAAAAAGGCGGAAACCCTTTTTGACAGATATTTCACCCGAAAATCCGGCATTAACTATATTTCTTTGCCAAGCACCAGCCCCGCAAATGCCGGTATCAGCTTTGGCGGTCTGTGTGAGGTGTGGCGACAGATGGCGATTATCTTGTTGCTCTGCGTGATGCCGTGCACTTTGCCGGCGCAATCTCACGCGCATTATGATTTGGAGGAGGTGGTGGTTGCGGGTAGCCGTTCCAAATTGGAGGACAAGAGCGTGGCTAATGTTACGAAATTAAATTTGTCTAACAGTGCGGAAATATCGGGGCTTTCGCTTTCGCAGAAGTTGGCGGGCGTTGCCGGAATCAGCAATTTCAGTACCGGCACCGGCATTGGCAAGCCGGTGATTCGCGGCTTGAGCGGCAATCGGATTGCGGTTTTTGCGCAGGGCACTCGCATCGAGAATCAGCAGTGGGGCGATGAACACGGCTTGGGGTTGGACGAAAACGGCTATGAGCAGGTGGAAATCATCAAAGGTCCGGCTTCCCTCCTGTACGGCAGCGATGCCCTGGGCGGCGTTTTGTATTTTTCCGACGCGCTCTATGCCAAGGGGAACAGCCTCGAGGGCACGCTCGGCTCGGAATACAACAGCAACACCAACGGCTGGCGCAACACGGGGGCGTTCAAACTGTCGAAAAATCGCTTCCATTGGAACGCTTTTGGCGGCTACACCACGCACGAGGACTATCGCGACGGCAACCACGACGCGGTGCCCAACAGCCGCTTCCACACCGGCGATTTCAAAACATCGCTGGGCTATACCGGCGAAAAAATCATCAGTTCGCTGAAATACAGCGTTTTGAGCGAAAAATACGGCTTAGTAGCCCCCGATGAAGAAGGTGCTCCCTTCCAAAAATTGACCACGCACATCATCAGTTCCGAAAACACCTGTTTTTTTGAAGATGCTTCCAAACTGAAAATCAATTTGGGCTATGTTTTCAACAATCGTAAGGAATTTGAGGACGGGGATATTGCCGCGCTGGATATGAATCTGGGCACATTTTCATACGATGCCAAATGGTATTTGCCCAAATGGAACGAGCGATGGACATTCACGCTTGGCACGCAGGGGATGTACCAAACCAATGCCAACAAAGGCGAAGAAATGCTGATTCCCGATGCCACAACTGCCGACATTGGCGTGTTCGGCGTGTCGGAATACTACTATACCGAAAAATCGCATTGGCAAATCGGGCTGCGCTTCGACGGGCGAAACATTGATAGTGAGGAGTTTACGGAAAACTATACGGCGTTCAATTTTTCTACGGGGATTGTGCAGTCGCTGCGTGAAAATCTGTCGTTGCGGGCAAACCTTTCTTCGGGCTATCGCACGCCCAATATGTTTGAACTGTTGAGCGATGGCGTTCACGAGGGCACCAACCGCTACGAAATTGGCAATCGCGCGCTGAAAACAGAAAACAGTTATCAGATGGATGTTTCGTTGGATTTCAAAAATGAACACGTTGAGTTGTTTCTAAACCCCTATTTCAACTATATTCGCCATTATATTTTTTTGCAGCCTTCGGACGAAATTCTGGAAGAGCAGCCTGTTTACTATTATTCCCAAGCCGATGCCTGTCTCTACGGCGGCGAGGCGGGCTTTCACTTCCACCCGCACCCGTTGGATTGGTTGCACGTGGAAGGCTCGTATAGCAACACGTTTGGCGAAAAAACCGACCATGAGGATTTGCCGCTGATGCCGACGCAAAAGTTGAACGCGACCGTCAGAGCCAATTTTTCGCCTAATAATTCGACCAGCAAAATCCTCCGCAAATTTTCTGCCTACCTGCAAGAGCAGTATTCATTCGCCCAAAACAGCATCGCCGAATATGAAACCGCCACGCCCGCCTACAATCTGGTCAATGCCGGCTTAGCGTTCGAGTTTCAATGCGGCAAACAAAAAATCAAATTCAACGCGGCAGTCAACAACATTTTTAACACTGTCTATTACGACCATTTGTCGCGCTACAAGCAGGAAGGCATCTACGACCGGGGGCGCAATCTGAATTTGAAGGTAAGTGTGCCGTTTGGGGTGTCCTATTTATACTGATTTTTATAGGCAATCGGCGTGATGGGGTTATCCGAGCCGCATTTAAGAGTATTAAGTTGCAATCTTCATTTTTCATATTAACAAAATATATTTATCATATTTTATTTCTACTTAGTCTATTACTTACGTCGCCACCCCAATTGTTGACATCATTGGCAAAAGCACACATCATTTTTGTATCGAAGCGCAAAGTTAGTGAAATATTGGTTTACACGCTTTTGAATTTTATCTGCTTGTCGTAGTTATGTTTTCTGATTGAGTAACCACTCAAAAAAATTTAGCCGTTTACGTTTAATTGATAATTCAAAAATTTGTTGTACCTTTGCCAACTATTTGCTATTATTTGGCTGCAACAAAACAATTTTATTACAAAACGATGACTGCACAAGAAGAATTAGACACGCCAATGCCGCTTTCAATGAATAATCATTTAGAAGATGCTTCGGCAAATGTGTGGCAAGATGCCTCACAGGATGACAACATGCCGCGAGAAAAACTGCTCTTGAAAGGCGTGGATGCCCTCAGTGATGCCGAATTGCTTGCCATTCTTTTGCGGTCGGGAAGCCGCGGGGAAACTGTTGTGCAACTCGCACAGCGCATTTTGAGGTCGGTCAATTACGACTGGAATCGGTTGAGCAGACTGTCGGCGAAGCAGTTGGTGCACAATTTCAAGGGCGTGGGCGACACCAAAGCCGTCACTATCGTGGCGGCACTTGCCCTCGACAAGCGTCGAAAAGCCCAGGAAGTGGTCATGCGGGGGAAAATTTTCACTGGAAAAGATACCTATAACTACTTCTTGCCGATGATGCAGGACTTGGATTATGAGGAATTTTGGGTGATTTTTCTCAACAGCACTTATGGCATTATCGACCGCCTGAAAATTGGTCAGGGCGGCGGCGCATCCACCACTGTTGATATTCAGATTATCTGTCGGGAGGCTCTTCTGCGCTCGGCAAGCCAAGTTGTTGCCTGCCATAATCACCCCTCAGGCATCGCCGCCCCCAGCGCAGTGGACGATGCGCTCACGGAAAAACTCCATAATGCACTTCAAACGGTTGGTGTCAGGCTGATGGACCATGTCATCATTTGTGGAAAAACTTTTTATTCCTACTACTCCGCGAATTCAATTTAGTAACTGTGAAAAATTGCTGAATTTTGCGCCTTGATATCGTTGGCTAATTTCAAAGTGAACAATTCCGCACCTTTTTTGTTTAGGTGCGTTGCATTGTAAAAGTAGATTGTGTCGTTGCAGATAGCATCGTGGGCATAGTCCAGAAAAGGAATGTTGTACTTTTCTGCAAAATCACGGTATAACTGCATTTCGCCATCCCAATTTTTCGTAAATTCTGTTGCTTTAATATATTGGGGAGCAAATACCAATATCACTTGAATGTCATTTTCTTTGCAATAGTTCAAATATGAATCAAATAATGCAACTATTTCCGGCTCACGTTTAGCAACAATGCTGTCCCCTGATAATATTTTGTCAAATTCGGAGCCGTCCCAATCCGAATTGTTGCCCTCATAACCTTTATAACTGACAGTGCCGCCGGGTGTCCAATTTAGAAATCCTACTAAAAGGCCTCTCAGTATTATTCGGGGTTCTCCGTAATATCTTAATGCCGGCATATTCAATTCGGCTTTGGTCATGCCCGTCTTTGTTACTTCTTCTCTGAGTAAATCTTCGTGTACATAGGATGCAAGGGTTCCTTTATTGAACAGCCCATCTGGACGCAAAAGACTGTGAAAATCAACATTTTGTATAATTAGTTTCGGCTTCTTGTTGTACTTTTCAAATAGTTTAAGTCGTACCTGCTGCATAGGAAAGGGATGTCCATTTAATCCTAAATTATACGAATTAATATGCAATACGCTATCCAAAATTTGGGGATTGATGTGAAATATTGCTCTTGAATTTCCAGAAATAATCACATCAGAACTTATTTTTGAGTCAAATAGAGCATTCCACACCTGAAATTCGCCTGTCTTAATTCTCCTTATCCCTTTCTCTATGGTAAAATCTAACGTAAACGCTCCTGCTAACAATAGCACTGTGTAAACTGATGATGTTATTAAAAATTTCTTCATGATTATTAGAATTGAAAATAAATAAATACTTCTTGTCGTCCTCCAAAAGCCCAAATGACAAAGATAATCGCGAAATAAATGAATCCTTTTACAATCCGATATTTCACGTTATCTATTTGTAGCCCATGTTGTTTTTGCCGATTCAACCATTCCACTAACAGGAGAATGATTATGAAGAAAAACATCATTACGCCCCCAGAAGTCCCAAAAGCAGGCATATAAGGAATAGTTGGCATTGTAAACAACGCCGCCGAAAATATCCCCGAAATATAATCCCAAGCATGAGTTATATTTTCAGCCCGAAACAATATCCACCCGAAAGCCACCAGCCCAAACGTGAGTGCCATTTGGCACAATTCTTTCAAACCGGGTAATATCCGCCCTTCGGCAACCGTATCGGTATGTTTCCGATTTTTACCCGACAAAATAACCGGCAAAAACAGCACAGCGTGGTACGCTCCCCACGCAATAAACGTCCAATTCGCACCGTGCCAGAAGCCGCTCACAAGGAAGATAATGAATGTGTTACGCACTAATTGCCATTTACTGCCGCGGCTTCCACCCAAAGGGATGTACAAATAATCGCGAAACCAAGTATTGAGCGAGATATGCCACCGCCGCCAAAATTCGGCAATGTCGCGCGAAAAATAGGGAAATCTGAAGTTTTGCAAAAACTTGAATCCCAGCAATTTGCCAATTCCTAATGCCATATCCGAATAGCCCGAAAAGTCGCCGTAAATCTGAAAAGTGAAGAAGACGGCACCCAAAAGCAGCGTACTGCCCGAATAGTTAGCGGAATTATTGAAAATTTCATTGGCGATGGTGGCGCAATTGTCGGCGATGACCATTTTCTTAAAAAGTCCCCACAGGATTTGCCGCATACCATCAACAGCCAAGTCGTAATCAAAAGTCCTGCGTCGGTATATCTGAGGCAGCAAATTTGTTGCCCGCTCAATCGGTCCCGCCATTGCCAAAGGGAAGATGCTCACAAAAAGGAAAAACGACACCACATTGCGCGTCGGCTCAAACTTTCGCCGATAGACATCTATCGTATAGCTCAATGTGTGAAAAGTGTAAAAACTGATTCCGACAGGCAGAATCAAGTGCAAAGTCTTGGCTTGCAGATGAATACCAAACATACTAAACGCATCCACAAAAGAGGTTACGAAGAAATCGTAGTACTTGAACACGCCCAACACCCCGAAAGAAACCAAGCAACAGACCGTCAAAATCAGCCGCCGTCGCTTTTGTAGCTCGGTTTTCATCATTAACACGCCTGCCAAATAGTTGGTGATGGAACACAGCAACACCAGCGACAAATACCGCCAATCCCACCAGCCGTAGAAAAAATAACTTGCAGCCAGCAGAAACACGTTTTGCGCCTTCACATTTTTGGAAATAGCCCAATACAGCAAGAATACAATGGGCAGGAATATTCCAAATTCAATAGAGTTGAATAGCATATTATTTGTCTGTGTTTAATATTGTACAACAATAAAGCCACCCCAAGGCAATGCCCTGATGTGGCTGAAACCATGTTTCAATAAAGAAATTCTTAAATGCGTGTTCGTAACTCGCTGATAACAAGCAAGTTAGGGGGGGGGGGTATAAATTTCGCTACGTTTCTCATTTTCTGCATTTTTTTTATGTCATTGCGGGCACAAAGGTACAAAATTATTTTGTAATTTATAATTCATAATTTTTTCGTACCTTTGCGCCAAAATACTAATTAAAAATTTGTTTTATATGAAAAAGAATTTTCGTGCTGTGGCTCTTGCCACGTTGTTGAGCGGCTCTTTGACGTTCGGGTCTTGTATTGGCTCTTTTGGGCTGAGTAGTAAACTGTTGGATTGGAACAAAAGCGTGGGCGACAACCCCTGGACCAACGAGTTGGTTTTCTTTTGTTTGGCTGCGGTGCAGGTCTATACTGTATCCATGTTTATTGATGCTTTCATCCTCAATTCCCTCGAATTTTGGACGGGCGAAAACCCTTCGATGACTGAAAAGAAGCAGACGGTGAAAACCGATAACGGGCTGTTCACTATCGTTACAAACGCCGAAGGGCACAAAATCACGAAGGAAGGCTCCGACGAAACGGTCGAATTTCGCTTCAACAAGGCTGAAAAAAGTTGGTCGCTGGTGAGCGGCGACACCAACGCCAAATTAGTGCAATTTGTGGACAACAATCGCGCGCAAATTTACTTTGCAAGCGGTGCCACGGCAACGGTTTCTGCCGGTTTCTTTGCAAAAAGATAGTATAAACGAATGAATATAAGTGTCGTAATACCCTTGCTGAACGAGGCGGAGTCGCTTCCTGAGCTTTACGCCTGGATTGACCGCGTGATGCGCGAGAATGGCTTTTCCTACGAGGTGCTTTTCGTTGATGACGGAAGCATCGATGACTCGTGGAAAATCATCACCCACCTGCGCGAGCAGCACCCCGAGGAGGTGCGTGGCATCCGTTTTCAGCGCAATTACGGCAAGTCGCCTGCCCTGCAATTGGCGTTTCAACGAACCCGTGGCGATGTCGTCATCACGATGGATGCCGATTTGCAGGACAGTCCCGACGAAATTCCCGAACTCTACCGTATGATTACGGAAGAAAATTTTCAATTGGTTTCCGGCTGGAAAAAGAAACGCTACGACCCGCTCGCTAAAACGCTGCCTACCAAGCTGTTTAATGCCACGGCGCGGTTCTTTTCGGGCATTCAGTTGCACGATTTCAACTGCGGACTGAAAGCCTACCGCAAGGAGGTGGTGAAAAACATTGAGATTTACAACGATATGCACCGCTGGATTCCCTATTTGGCGAAAAATGCGGGCTATACGCGGATTGGGGAGAAGCCCGTGCAGCATCAGGCACGCAAATACGGGGCTTCCAAATTTGGTTTCGACCGCTTTTTCAATGGCTATCTGGACTTGTTCACGCTCTGGTTTTTGTCCAAATTCGGCAAAAAACCCATGCACTTCTTCGGTCTGATAGGCACGCTGATGTTTCTCATGGGTGCCCTGGCAGTCTTTGTGTGCGGATTCACCAAATGGGTGTGCATGGTCAGGGGCATTACGGCTCCTTTGGTGACGAATACACCCTATTTTTACATCGCGCTGACGTGTATGATTATCGGTGCACAGCTATTTCTCTCCGGCTTTATTGGGGAACTCATCACGCGCAATTCTGCCGAACGCAACAATTATGTTGTGTCGGAGGTCTTGGACTAAAAACGTACAATAAAATAAAAAAAAGTATGAAACAACATCTTGTCGGTTTTCTTTTTGCACTGTCGCCACTGCTTTTGAGCGGATGCGATGATACTTCCGTTCCGGAGGAGCCGGAGGTTTCTGTATGTCCCGAACCCGTAGTGTGGGAGATTACCCTGACCACCGATTGGACAGACCGCACCGAGGGCATCGCCGTGCCTGACAGTTACACAGTGGTAATCGACGACAATCAGAGCCTCAACTATACGGCTCCAACGAATCCACTGCCGCTGCTCTCGGAGGGCACCTACCCCATGCTGGTCTATAACACGGCTGAAAAAATCACAGTTAGCGGCACCACCGCCACCGTAGCCACAGCAGGCGACACCGTGGACAGCACCCCCGGCTGGTTTTTTGCCTCAACGCCGGAAATCGTCGTGGCGGACAGGGACAGCAGCATTACCGTTGCGGTGCAACAGCAAATACGCCAACTGACCATCGAATTGACCGTGACCGAAGGCGACGCCACCCGCATCACAGGCACCACGGCTACCCTTTCGGGCATTGCCAACACGCTGGACATCGCCACCAACACCCATTCGGGCAGCGGACTGAAAATATCCCCCGCCTTCGTCCGCATCGACAATAAGCTAATCGCCACCGCTCGGCTGATTGGTATCACCACCGAAGCGCAGGTGCTGACGCTCACCATCGCGCTCGACAACGGCACGTCGCAGCAAGTAACAAGCGACATCAGCAACACCATGGCAGGCTTCAATGCCAACAAATTGACCCCGCTGTTCCTCTCTGCCGACCTGACAATCACAACCTCGGTGGTTACACCGCCAGTCACACCGCCGACAGAGCCGGAAACACCGATTACGCCGCCGACAGAGCCGGAGACACCTGTCACGCCACCGACAGAGCCGGAGACACCTGTCACGCCACCGACAGAGCCGGAGACACCCGTCACGCCGCCAACGGAGCCGGAGCCGCCGGTTACGCCGCCAACGGAGCCGGAGCCGCCAGTCACGCCACCGACAGAACCGGAGCCACCCGTCACGCCACCGACAGAACCGGAGCCACCCGTCACGCCACCGACAGAACCGGAGCCGCCAGCAGAGCCGGTCATTTCGGAATCCGACTTTTCGGCTACTATCAACAATTGGCAGACAGGTGCCGGCAGAATTATTGAAGTAAAATAAGTTAATGTTGAATAAAAATTAAAAAAATATGAAAACAAAAGTTAAATTGTATGCGCTTTTATCGGCTGTCGCGCTGCTCGCCTCCTGCGACCACACCGACACTGATTTGAACAGCACGCTGAACAGCGATGTTCGCTTCGAGATAAGCATAGAAGACGCGGAATTGTTTGATGCGCGCCCCAGAGTTCAGACCGCAGCGACCCCGGATACTGCAGGTAAATTAGTAAGCCAATTTCAGATTGGCGATGAACTTGGTCTGTTTGCCGTGAGACATGCCCCCGGCTCAACCGGTATGTTGCAGCCATCAAACAACTATTGGCATAATGTGAAACTGTCTGCCCGCTCTAATGGTGCCGGTGGTGGCTCGTGGGTTCCTGATGGCAGCTTATTTTATCCCCCCGGTGGCGATGTGCTGGACATTTACGCCTATTATCCGTATTACGCCTCCTTTAACAACCCCACGGATATTCGTTTTCTTGTGGAACAAAATCAAAGCACGAGCGCGGATTATAGCAAAAGTGACCTGCTGCTTGCCCAAATAGCGAATAAAGCGAATGATGGGACTCCCATATCATTTGTTTTCAGCCACGCGATGGCTATGGTGCAGGTGCAGTTGCTTGACCCCAGCGGCATCCTGAACATTCCCAATGGCGTAACGCTTTCCGCGAGGTTAGGGACAAACTATCCCGCTTCGCCCCTGCCCAAAAGGGCTGCTACGGTGAATTGGGCGACTATGGGATTGGGCACGGCAGACACTCAGTCCGATATTAAAATGTTTCCCGTAGGAAATTTTACCTACCGCGCCTTGCTTCCGGCACAAGAGTTAGCCACAGCCACGCGGCTTGTTTTTGCGAAATCAGATGTGACAGAGGAGGCTTCTTTTGCCACCACGGCTAATATCACGCTGGTGCAAGGCAAATATACGAAATTTGAAATCACGGTGGACGCTACCAGTCCGGACTTCGGTGGAGGTCTTGAGGATATAACCCCGATAAATCCATAATTAAAAAAACGCGAAAGATGAAATACAATAATTGGCATATTAGTACATTGCTTGTCGGCGTGTTGTTGTTCGCCGGATGCAACAGCGAGGGCGACCTTGTTGATGTGGGCGACCGCATCGCCGTGCAGTTCACCACGTCGCTCGGCGGCACTCAAACGCGCATCGCCTCCTCCGGCAATGCCTCCACGTGGGTGGCAGGCGACCGTGTGGGCATCTTTATGGTAACGCATGGCGGCTCGCTCGCCGCGGACATTGCCGAAAGTGCCGACAATATGCAGTACACGGCAAGCACCGCCGCCGCCGCCAGCGGCTTAGCCCCCGTTGCGGCACCCACCGACCAAACAATTTTCTACCCGCCGTATGGCAGCGCAGTGGATTTCATCGCCTGCTATCCCTACAAGGCAACCGGCACAGGCGCGGGGCAGATAAACGACTATAAGTATCCGGTGGACGTGAGCAACCAAGCCGACCCCGCCGCCATCGACCTGCTGTATGCCAAGGCGAACAACAGCGGCAGCGGCTACACCGCCACCGACAACGCGGTGGTGAGCCTCCCGTTTGCGCACCTCTTGAGTAGGATTAGCCTGACGCTGACCCCGGGCACGGGTATGACGGCTGCCGATTTGGCAGGAGCCACGGTCAAAGTGACCAACCTCTCGACGCAAGCCCTGTGTGACTTGAACAACGGTTCCCTCGGTTCTAAAACCGCGCCCGCCACGGTAATTTTCAAGACGGCGACAGACGGACGGAGCAGTTCGGCGATTGTAATACCGCAGACCACGCCGGGCACAAGCAAGCTGACGGTTACTCTGACCGACGGCAGCAGCAAGGAAGCAAGTTTTGCGTCCATCACCTGGGAGGCGGGCTACACCTATCCCTACACCATCCAAGTGAGCAAGGCAGGCTCTTCGGGCATCACGCTGGGCAATTGGCAATCCGACGGAACAACCCATACGGGGACGATTTATATACCGTGGTAAAAAATAATTTTAAAAACATTTGGTAGTTCCAAAAATAAGTCGTACCTTTGCATCCGCTAAAGGAAGTTGCCTCTTTAGCTCAGTTGGCCAGAGCACGTGATTTGTAATCTCGGGGTCGTGGGTTCGAATCCCTCAAGAGGCTCATATAAATAGGAATAAGGGCAGTTACCAGAGTGGCCAAATGGGTCTGACTGTAACTCAGATAGCTTACGCTTACGGTGGTTCGAATCCATCACTGCCCACTGAAATTGCGGAAGTAGCTCAGTTGATAGAGCATTAGCCTTCCAAGCTGAGGGTCGCGGGTTTGAGTCCCGTCTTCCGCTCGCAATACTGCCTGTGTAGCTCAGTGGTAGAGCACTTCCTTGGTAAGGAAGAGGTCACGAGTTCAACTCTCGTCACCGGCTCTTGGAGATGTTAGGAGATATGGAGATGAAAGAAATAGTTAAAATTAAATAAAAATTAAAAGTTATGGCAAAAGAAAAATTCAACCGGTCGAAACCCCACGTTAACATCGGTACAATCGGTCACGTTGACCACGGTAAAACAACCCTGACCGCTGCTATTACCACGGTATTAGCGAAAAAAGGACTTTCTGAAGTGAAATCGTTCGACCAGATTGATAACGCTCCGGAAGAAAAAGAACGCGGTATTACGATTAACACCGCGCACGTTGAATACGAAACGGAAAAGCGTCACTATGCGCACGTTGACTGTCCGGGACACGCCGATTATGTGAAGAACATGGTTACGGGTGCTGCTCAGATGGACGGTGCCATCATCGTGGTGGCTGCCACCGACGGTCCGATGCCCCAAACGCGCGAACACATCCTGTTGGCTCGTCAGGTGAACGTACCAAAATTGGTCGTGTTTATGAACAAGGTGGACATCGTGGACGATGCCGAAATGTTGGAATTGGTGGAAATGGAAATGCGCGAGTTGCTCACTTTCTATCAGTTTGACGGTGACAACACCCCGATTATCCAAGGTTCTGCTTTGGGTGGCTTGAATGGCATTGCTCAATGGGAAGAAAAAATCATGGAGTTGATGGATGCTGTGGATTCATGGATTCCAATTCCTCCGCGCGACGTGGACAAACCTTTCTTGATGCCGGTAGAAGACGTGTTCTCTATCACGGGTCGCGGAACGGTTGCAACGGGTCGTATCGAAACGGGTATCATCAAAACGGGCGAAGAAATTCAAATCATCGGTTTGGGTGCTGAAGGCAAAAAATCAGTTGTAACGGGTGTTGAAATGTTCCGCAAGATTTTGGACGAAGGTCAAGCCGGCGACAACGTAGGTTTGTTGCTTCGCGGTATCGACAAGGAAGAAATCAAGCGCGGTATGGTAATCACCCACCCGGGCAAAGTGCAACCCCACACCAAAGTAGAAGCTGAGGTGTATATCTTGAAAAAGGAAGAAGGTGGTCGTCACACGCCGTTCCACAACAAATACCGTCCGCAATTCTACATTCGCACATTGGACGTTACAGGTGAAATCACCCTTCCGGCAGGCACGGAAATGGTAATGCCGGGCGATAACGTAACCATCTCTATCGAATTGATATATCCGGTAGCATGTAGCGAAGGCTTGCGTTTTGCCATCCGCGAAGGTGGTCGCACGGTAGGAGCAGGGCAGATTACGAAGATTGTTGAGTGATCAAATCAAACCTGTCATTGCGGCTTGACCCGCAATCCCCTCTTTATTACGCCCCGCATCATGAAAATGGTGCGGGGTTGTTTGTTTTATTAAATCGAAAAAAACTTGTTGTTTTATTCAAAAATATTTTGTATCTTTGCAGCCGAAAAGTAATCATTAAAAAAAATGGTTGGATGAAGCGTACTTTACTCTTGGTCTTATATATGATGAGCATCGCTCCGATGACCCTTGTTGCACAAAGCGACAAGGGACGGAGCGGTGTGATTATCGGGGAAGTGCCGCCGCCGGAGTTGAATGTGACGGACAATGTTGTGCACGTCCGCCATGCGATTGTCGGTTCCAAATTGGAAATTTTTACGATTGTGGGCAACCGCGTGCACCTGATTGAGATGAAAACTACCGATGAATTTTATCCACTGAACCTCCCTAAGGGCATCTATATCTTCAAATTAGAAAACACCGTCCGCAAATTTATCATTAGATAACGGGTCGAATAGAAGTCCCCCTTTACTGTTGTATAGACCCTTTTAGTTCAAGAATTTGCACCGCCACATCGTCCAAATCCAAGATACCGATATCAGGGAGTTTTCTCAGCGCATTTCCCACCACCGCTATTGACGCATCATCGCCGACGGAGTCGAGCGCGGCTCTGAATTTGGATTGTTTGACAGAATAGACCTCGTTGTATTCTTGCAGCGTTTTTATGTCGCCTTCGATGATGGCGTTGCGGATGGCAATGGCGTTGTCCACCTTTTGGATAATGATTTTTCGCGAGTTGTTTTGCACCTTTCTCTCCTCGCCGGCTGCCCATTCCCGCAGGAAATCTTTGATAAATCCTTGCGATTCCGGCTCTTTCAATTCACACGCTTCTCTGTATTGGGTCAATTTGTCCAAATTAAGTTCTGTTTCGCGGGCATATTTCAGGATGGAAATGACATCCACATACTTGTATGGGTCTTCGGGCTTGAGCGATTCTTTAAGCATCGGAAGACCGGACGACACGCCCATTATGATTGCCACAGCACACAGCGAGATGACTGCCGCTTTGAATAGCGTGCGCGGTTTTTTCTGATATTCAGCCTCCCAAATGCCATCATACTGCTTGCCGTTGATGGTTTTTTCGCCTTTCAACAGGTTCCATTGAATGAAATTATATTTCTTGTGCGGCTCCGGTTCTTCCGGTTCCTCCGGCTCCTGTCCGTCCGGCGCAGAAACTTCGGTAACGCCATCCATTATTCGTCCATCGTCGCCCGCATCAATATAATAACACCTTATGGGCGGTGGAACTGGTGCTGGAGCTTCTTCTTCTTCCTTTTTTTTCCCTTTTGTCCGCGAAAAAGAGTCCGTTTCGAGAAGAATTTCCACCGGCTCCAAGCGGTATCCTGTTACTTTGGCTTCAAGTTTCCAATCGCCACTCACGTCATCGCCCAGCAGGATAACTTTTTCTTGATGCGGTATGGGTGGCGGCTGATTCGGTGCGGGTTCCACAACCGGTGCGGTTTCCACAACCGGCTCTTCCACAACCGGCTCGCTTTCCGCAGGAGGCGGTGTGTCTGCTTCGGGAGATGTGGGTGGTGTGGGTGGTGTAGCTGATATGCCCGGCGCGACCGGTACAGGCTCCACGGGCGGCATATTAGTAATCGGTCGCGCTATGGGAACCAATCGGGCGGGGTCAACCGGTCTGACAAAGATTCGTTTGTTTTTGTCGTCAAAAGTAACATAATTATGCAGATTAGGCTCGTCCCAATTATGCGCAATGGAGTAATCCTGACAGTTGCGCTTTTTGTACGTTATCTCGAATCGCCCTTTTTTGCCTACGGTGTTTCCGGGGATTTGTACCACGCCGTTTACCCGCACATCGGCGGTGATATTGCTGTTCGTGGGGATGCCACTGACCAGCATATATTCCGGATTGTTCAAATCAATGGTTCCGGTGAGGTCTTCCATCGGATTATGACGTAAAGCCGCGAGCGGGTTTTTAGGACTGTCTTTCAGGCTGCTGCTCACAAAAAAGACCTGTGTATATTTCTTATACGCCCTCCAAAAGGGGTCATCCAGATATCTTTCGATGTTGTTGTAATAAATAAATGCCGCGTCGCTCACCCCTCTGGTGAAAGATTGGAAGCCGATGGTTGTCGTTTGAGCATCGTATGTAGCCAAAGCTCCCTCCACCTCAAACGGACTCCAATTTTCCTTAACATTCGCCAAATTATTTGTCGGGGCATATTCGGCACAGTATTTAGATAACATTTTATCCAGCAACTCTTTGACTTTCAGCCCGCTCAACTTCCTGCATGGGAGAACGTTCAAAGAAACGGCAACGTTGCCGATGACCGCTTCCGTGCTATCGTGGATTATTCTGTATTTTGAAAAAATACATCCGCCGCTATCAAATGCGATAGAATAAACCTCTTCGCCCACTGCTTCCTCGTTGGTGGTAGGCGTGCTAACATCACTAACCACAAAGGGCGTAGAAGAAGCGACGGGGTAAAATATACGCCACCCACCTCTTGTTCCATGAATTATGAGTTTCATCGTGTCGTCGTTTATTTAGCTTTTTTGCATAAACATCCAAATTTTCTGCAAAGGTACAATATAATTATGAATAATGAATGATACTTGATGATTTTTTTGATTTTTTTTGAAAAATCAAGCCGATTAGAGGTCTTTTTTCGCCGCCGTGATGATTACAACAGTGCCGGGGTGCACTTTTTTCACTAATCGTTCGAGGTCGCTGTTGTTGAGTCGGATGCAGCCCTCCGTTGCCCGTGCGCCCAATGATGTTGGGTCGTGCGTGCCGTGAATGCCAATGCCGGTATGTCCGGGCACTTCCAAGCGGATAAAAAAGGGACCGTAAGCCCCCTTGATGGCACCTTTCCCGTCGCGAAAATCGTGCTCCCAATGGTCAGCCTTCTGAATTTCCGACACTCGAAAAATCCCCTCCGGCGTTCTCATATCCCCGCGCTGCTCCTTATTGCCCAGCCCCTGCCCGCAAGCCATCGGGAAGCGAAACATCTCCTTGCCCGTGTAATCATACATCAACAGCCGCATTTCCTGCTTGGACACGACAATAAACCGCGCATTCTCAATCGCTTCCGCCTTGTCGCGATACCACCGATGCACAAAAATCATCCCGACGTAAGGCGCAACCATGAAAAAGACGGCAATGATGAGCTGCAATGTATCGTTCATTCCTTTTTTACGCATAAGTTCATAAGTTATTCCTCCCGAATCGCATCAATCGCCTTAATCTGCAACGCCCGCAGGGTGGGGATTGCGCCTGCTATCAAGCCGCATATCAGCAGGATGAAACTTGCCGTGATGGCTGTCCAGAATGTTACGCCGGGCTCAGCCAAAAACATGTGTTCTTCTTTTTGTATCCAATACACATCCGCCACGTGGAGGGTCAAAACGCCTAATACCAAGCCTATGAAGCCTGCTATCGCGGTCAAGACCAAACTCTCCGACATGATTTGCGACATAATCGTGAGCGGCTTTGCCCCCAGCGCGCGGCGCACACCTATCTCGCGGGTGCGCTCCTTGACGGTAACCATCATAATGTTGCTCACGCCCACCACGCCGGCTATCAGCGTGCCCGAACCAACTATCCATATCAGCAGAGAGATACCTATAAACAGGGCATCGAACATGGCGAATTGCTCGCCCATATTGAATCCCCAGAGGGCTTGCTGGTCGTCCGGTGCAATGTTGTGATGCGCTTTCAGCAGGTCTTTCATCTGGTCTTCGACTATCTTGACGGGGAATTTCCCCTTGGCAGTTGCCGCCAGCATGTGAATCACATCGCCGCCGTTGTTGATTTGCTGCATGGTGGTGAAGGGGATGCTGATGCCTTCGGATGTTCTGGCACCCAGACTCATATTTTGCACGCCCTTTGCCACGCCAATAATCTGGTAGTAGATGCCATTCACGCGCACCTGTTTGCCGATGGGGTTGCCCCGCGTGGGGAAGAGTTCCTCGTAGCACTTGGTGCCGATGACGCACACTTTTCGGTGTTGCCGGAGGTCAATCTCGTTGATAAACCGCCCCTGTGTCAGAAACTGGTTTTCGATTTGGGCGTAATTGGAATGCACGCCGCGCACGCTGTAGGAGCCGGCATTTTCGCCCCTCACCACGTTGTTGTCGGAACGCCCGCCGAAGAGTATCGGCGACAGCACGTCCAATTCGGGTATTGAGTTGGTCAAAATCTCTAAATCGCTGTTCTGTATATTCCAGTTGCGTCCTTTTTGGAAGCCTTTGTATGGCTCGCTGGTGGTGCTGCTGCCCATGATGCAGCAGTTGGTGGCGAAGCCTTCGATGCCCTTGAACATCCCCCGTTGCAGTCCCTGCCCGAAGCCCATCATCACGATGAGCATAAAGATGCCCCACAGCACGCCGAAGCCGGTGAGGAAACTCCGTACCTTGTTGCGGGTGATTGTAACCCATATTTCTTCTATTTTGTCGGCATCAAATATCATTCGTTTCTCATTGCTTCAACCGGTGATACATTTACGGCTTTCCACGCGGGGAAATAGCCGGCTATCAGTCCCGAAACCACCAGCACCAGCATCGCGCCGGCGGCAACGGGCACGGCGATGGTGGGGTTTTGAATGGGCGATTCGGGCATATTTTCCAACGCTCCGCTCACGAGTTCACCCAAGCCCACGCCCAAAAACATCCCCAGATAGCCGAAGACGGAGGTGATGAAGACCGATTCCATCAGGATGCCGGTGAGTATGGTGTTGGGGCGCGCGCCCAGGGCTTTGCGGATGCCTATTTCGCGGGTGCGCTCTTTGACGGTGATGAGCATGATGTTGCTCACGCCAATGATGCCCGCCAGAAGGGTGCCGATGCCAATAATCCAGATGAATGCCGACAAGCCGTTGAAGATGCCCAAAAATTGCAAATAGTTTTGCAACTGGTTCCAGATGCCAATGGCACGCTTGTCGGTGGGGGCAAGATGATGCAGGACTGCCAATTTCGCCCGAAACTTCTCTTCAAAAATTTCATTGTCCTTTTCGGTGTCCAAGCCGTTGATAGTGAAGGCAATATCGTCAATCGTTTTGCCGTCGCCATACAGGGTTTGAGCGGTGGAAAAAGGGATATAGGCTTTGGGGTCGTTGCCCCACGATTGCTCTTCAAACACGCCAATCACTGTATAACCCAGGTTATTCACGATAAACATCTTGCCAACGGGGTTTTGGTCTTTAAAGAGAATTTCGCGCAGGCGTTTGTTGATGACCGCCACCTTGCGCATCTCTTTCATATCCATACTGTTGAGCCATCGCCCCTGATTGTCTATAATCTTGATGCCGTTAATCTGCATAAATTCGGGCGTAACGCCGGTGAAGTCGCAGTTAGTGTTGTATGTTTCAAAACTTGTGAGCAGGTATTTTTCCGTAATCGGGACTATTTCGCCGGCTTCGGGCACCCTGCTTTTGAGCAGGGCGACGTCTTTTTCGTCCAAATTGATGCGGCGATGTTTGGGCAGTCCTTCGTGAGGGATAGAGGTTCTGCGCCCCCAAAACTGCACGCTATTGACCGAGCGGCTACCAAACCTGTCCAGCATCCCGTTGCGCAAGCCATTGCCGGCAGAGAGCAGGATGCAAAACATGAAGATGCCCCACGAGATTGAAAACCCCGTGAGGAACGTCCGCAACTTATTTTTCTTTATTGTGCTGAAAATTTCGAGCCAACTTTCTCTGTCAAACATTTTCTACTATTTTATCAATAACGCCGTCTTTCAGATAGATGATGCGGTCGGTGGCATCGGCGACGGACTGTTCGTGGGTTACGATAATCATTGTCATACCCGTCCTGTTCACCTCGCGCAGCAGTTGCATCATCTCTTCGGATGTTTTGCTGTCCAATGCGCCGGTCGGCTCGTCCGCCAGGATGACTTGCGGCTGTGCAATCAAAGCCCGTGCGATGGCGACGCGCTGTTTTTGTCCCCCCGACAATTCGTTAGGCATGTGGTATGCCCCACGATTTCAAGCCCATTTTTTCGAGATATTCCAGCGCGACGTCTTTTTCGTCCAAATTGATGCGCGACCTGTCGGAAACGAAAGCTGCCGAGGTGCGCAACAAGTTGATTGGCTTTATTTTTCAGTCGTTCAACCTCATCGCCTACAAAAATGCGATGGAAAATGTGGCTCTGCCGCTCTATTATCAGGGTGTGAGCCGCAAAAAACGCAACGCCATCGCGCTGGAATATCTCGAAAAAATGGGCTTGAAATCGTGGGCATACCACATGCCTAACGAATTGTCGGGGGGACAAAAACAGCGCGATGGCGTTGCGTTTTTTGCGGCTCACACCCTGATAATAGAGCGGCAGAGCCACATTTTCCATCGCATTTTTGTAGGCGATGAGGTTGAACGACT
>BNTR01000018.1 GCA_025996755.1 Bacteroidia bacterium | reverse complement strand
TGTTTGTTTTATCGGAATTTCCACACAGCTTTTCCTCGTCTAATTTACACGAGATTACAACTATAAGTCGCATCCCTAAATACTTTGTCCAAGCTTGTTGGAGAATAAAGGGTAGAAGATACTATCTCAGTAACGATATCGTAAAAAACGTATCTGGGTGGCTCTATCTTTCTACCCTTTCCCGATTAGCTCACAAAAATACAAAATTTGTGAATAATCGACTCCTCAACATTTCGCGCTGCAAAGGTACGAGGTGGTTTTGTTAGGAAAATGAGGTAAAAATGAGGTTGCATAGTTTTTCTATTGATATGAAAGCCCTACAGGCTAACCTTATCCGGAACTTAGGCATTTAGTGGGTACGATTGCGGATAATCATTTTATATAACCATTTTTAATGTGTTGACCCTGAATGACTATCCGCAATCATACCACCTTAATTTGACAAAAAATCCCAAATTTTTAAACTTTTGCGCTTTTCCGCAGTCTTAATATACAAGAAGGGGCGGGGCACGAAAGGTTAAAGTTCCGTAAATGTTTGGAAACATCGAATTTATTTCGTAACTTTGTCGCTGTAAATAGTAATAATTAAAAACATAGAAAGGAAATTGACAATGAAAACGATGAAATGGTATGCTTTTGTGATGATGCTTTTTGCTTCGCTCTCAGTGGCGGCTCAAGGCGGTTTTGATGACGACATTTATGGTTCTTCGTCGGTGAAAACAAAAAAGGTTGCTCCGAAAAAAACGACAACGGTGGTGACTACTACAACGTATGCGCCAAGCACGACGGTGGTTTATGCCTCGGCGGGAACGACGGCGGCTACGGGGACGGCGGCTCGGGATGTGGACGAATATAATCGTCGCTATTCCGACGATGTGGTGAACGACGATACGCCGGAGGCAGAGGCAGAGGCGGAGGAATATGTGGACGGCGAATTGACGACGCGCATCGTGAGGTTTCAAGACCCCACGAAAGTGGTGATTGTGGCTGACGACATCGACGTGTTTTATTCTGCCGGCAGTTACTCGTTCTCGCCCTATTACAGCGGCTGGGGCAGTCCTTACTACGGTTGGAGCGGTTGGTACAGCCCTTGGTATTCAAGCTGGTATAGCCCTTGGGGTTATGGCTGGGGTGGCTACTACGGTTGGGGCAGTCCTTATTACGGCTATGGTGGCTACTATGGCTGGGGCAGCGGCTACTGGGGCGGCTATTATGGCGGCTACTACGGTCACCACCACCACGGCGGTCATCACGGTTGGGGCGGCGGCTATTATGCCCGCAACTCCTACGACAGACAGGGGTATGCCGGACGCTCGTCCTACAGCCGGTCGTCGAGCGGAGGCATTGATAGAAGCAGTGCCAGAGTGAGCAGCAGCCGCAGTGCACGCGGAGGCACGGTAGGCGGCAGCACACGCTCGTCGTCGAGCAGCACACGCAGCACAACACGCAGCTCGAGCAACGACTATGTAACAGGCGGCTCTACACGCAGTTCGTCCGGTGCCACTCGCAGTGCATCCGATGTTACGCCAAGTGCGGTAACGCGCTCAAGCAGCACTTCCACGCGCAGTTCCGGTGCCTCACGCAGTTCGGATGCCGTGAACAGCAGCACGCGCAGCAGCAGTCCTGCGAGCAGCACCCCAACCAGAAGCAGTTCTTCGGACTACTCCGGCAGCAGCCGCTCATCGAGTTCGTCGTCCGGCGGAGGTTATTCCGGCGGTGGCAGCAGCACACGCTCGTCCGGTGGTGGTGGTGGCAGCACGCGCTCGTCCGGTGGCGGTGGTCGCTCGTCCGGCGGTGGCAGGAGATAGAGGGAGGCGGGTTGCAAGCCCGCCATAACATCAACAAATAAAAATAAAGCATTATGAAAACGAAAATAGTATTGTTCACAGGATTGTTGCTTGCTTGCGGACAGATGTTTGCACAGGGCGAAATTGATGCGCTACGGATGTCTCGCAATGATTTGGCGGGCACGGCACGCGGACAGGCGATGGGAGGTGCGTTTGGTGCCCTGGGAGGCGATGTGACGGGCATCACCATCAACCCGGCGGGGTTGGGCGTTTACACCCGCTCGGAATTGAGCACCTCGCTGAGTTTCACCAATGCGCGCGACAACACCGATTGGAACGGCATCACGAGGAAAGAAAATAAATTCAAGGTCAATTTTGAAACGCTGTCTTACATTGCGGCTTTGGAAATGGACAACGTTTCGATGCCCGTGCTTAATTTTGGCTTTTCATACAACCGCCTGAAAAATTTTAATCGCCGCTACAATGCCTCAACGCGCGGAATGGGTGTGTCGCTGACGAAATTCATTGAGACCAGAACTAATGGTGACGATTACACGATAGGAGACGATTGGATGAACAATTATTTCAGTGGTGCTCCCTGGCTCAGTATATTGGGGTATAATGGAAAACTAATCAAGCCGATAGGCAACGATACCTATGAAGCATTGCTACCTGAGGGGGAGAAGGTTGACCCTGCATTATGGGTGTCTGAACGCGGAGGCATCAACAATTATGACTTTTCGTTGGCAACGAATATCGAAGATGAGTGGTATTTTGGAGTGGATTTTTCACTCACTGATATTGAATATAAAGTCAGCACAAACTACTTGGAAGACTTCCCAAGTCCGGAGGGTAAAAAGTACGGCATCAATTTAGACAATACTCTCGCCACCGAAGGTTCGGGGTATCAATTCAAACTGGGTGCCATTTGGAAGCCTCTCAATGAATTGCGCGTGGGCGTGGCTTATCATTCACCCACCTGGTATCAGATGACTGATTATTTTTATGGAAAGACGGTGGCTTACTATGCCGATATTGAAGGAGGCAAGTCGCTGAATGCCAACACGCCACTGCCACCGGATGATGCAACGGACTATTACTTCCACACGCCGTATAGTTGGACGTTCAGTCTGGCGGGCGTGATTAGCGATTTCGGCATTGTGAGCGTGGATTATGAACTCAAGGATTACACCTCTATGAATATATCTAACCTGAATGGCGTGGATATGGAGGCGAATGACTTTATTGACGCAGATTTTAAAGTGGCATCCACCCTGCGCGCCGGCGCGGAAGTGCGCTTTACGCCGCAATTTTCGGGTCGCTTAGGCTATGCGTGGCTGCAAAATCCGTATGAAAAGACGTTCAGAGATGGCTGGAGAGAAGTCATGATTGTTGGCACCATGCCAAACTTCACGATTGAGGGCAACACGCAATACTTCACGGCGGGTGTAGGCTATAAATTTACGCCCAGCACCTATCTGGACTTGGCGTGTGTTTATCAAACCCGGAAAGACAATCTGTATGCGTTCCCATCGGTTTGGGACGCCGACGACGGCAAGTCATTGGTTGCTTCAGAGCCGGCAACGCTCAACCATTCGGCGTTCAAGACAATGGTAACGCTGGGGTATAAGTTCTGAAATTTTTAATTTTTCTAAAAATGCGGCTGTGGAAACGGCGTTTGCGGTGCGCCGAAAGCGTTGTCCTCGTCAATATCGTGGAAGATGAGTAGCCCCTGGTCGCATTTCATCACTTGGGCGGGGTATGCTTTCACCACGTTGTGGTTGTGCGTTGTCATGATTACGGCGGTGCCTTGCGTGACGCAAATTTCGTGGAGCAGTTGGACGATGCTGTTGCCCGACTCCGCGTCGAGATTGCCCGTTGGCTCGTCTGCCAGAATGATTTCGGGGGAATTGAGGAGGGCGCGCGCAATCACGATGCGTTGCTGTTCGCCGCCCGACAGTTCGTGGGGCATCTTGTAGCCCTTGCTTTCCATACCCACCTGGGTCAGCACCTCCTCGATGCGCATACTAATCTGCGTTTCGTCGCTCCATCCGGTTGCTCGGAGCACAAATTCCAGATTATCGTTGACCGAGCGGTCGGTGAGCAGTTGGAAATCCTGAAACACGATACCAATTTTTCGCCGCAGGAGGGGGATGTGTTTTTTCTTCATTCGCGTCAGGTCGTAGTCAAAAATGGCAGCCTCGCCGCTTTCAATCGGCATTTCGCAATACAGCGTTTTCAGCAGCGAACTTTTGCCCGACCCCACTTTGCCCACGACATAGAGAAATTCGCCCTTGTGCTGCGTGAAATTGACACCCCGAAGGATGGTCTGGTCGCCGCGACTAATCTCGACATTCTCGTATTTTATCAAAATCTCTCTCATAGATTACACCTTAGATTGCGCAAAGGTACAAAAAAAATTGTCAGAAATAATTTGTTTTTGAAAAATTTTATGTACCTTTGCCGAATAATTCTAAATTATATATCGTTTTATGAGATTAATTATACAAAAAGATTATCAGGCACTATCGCAATGGGCGGCTCAGTATGTGGCAGGGCGCATCAACGAGGCTAAGCCGTCGGCGAAAAAACCGTTTGTATTGGGCTTGCCCACGGGGTCGTCGCCGCTTGGGATGTATGATGCCCTGGTGGAATTGCACAGCAAAGGAGAAGTTTCATTCAAAAATGTGGTAACATTCAACATGGACGAATATGTGGGCTTGCCGGAAAAGCATCCGGAAAGCTATCACACGTTTATGTGGGACAACTTTTTCAGCCACATCGACATCGACAAAAAGAATGTGAACATCCTCGACGGCAACGCGAAGGATTTGGAGGAAGAATGCGCCAACTACGAAAAACGCATCGAAAAAGCGGGCGGCATCGACCTCTTCTTGGGCGGTGTGGGACCCGACGGACACATTGCATTCAACGAGCCGGGCTCGTCGCTGACATCCCGGACGCGCGTGAAGACGCTGACGAAAGACACGATTATCGCCAATTCGCGCTTCTTCAACAACAACATAGCGAAAGTGCCGAAGACGGCATTAACAGTTGGCGTACAAACGATTATGAACGCGCGCGAGGTGCTGATTTTAGTGAACGGCTACAACAAGGCGCGGGCATTGGCTCACGGCGTGGAAGGAGCAGTGAGCCAAATGTGGACAATCTCGGCATTGCAGATGCACGAAAAGGGCATCATCGTGTGCGACGAGGCGGCTTGCGGCGAACTGAAAGTGCAAACCTATCGCTACTTCAAGGATATTGAGAAGAAAACTTTGGATTCTAAAAAATAATAATAATTTTAAATTTAGTTCTTATGACAACAAAAAAAGACAAAAGTCAGATTGTAGCAATTATCATGATGATATTCCTCTTTGGGATGATATCATTTGTTACCAATCTTGCATCCCCGATGGGCGATGTGTTAAAAAATCAGTTTAAGGTAGACAACTGGGTTGGGACACTTGGGGTGTTTGCCAACTTTATTGCCTATGCGGTAATGGGTATCCCATCGGGCATTTTGCTCCAAAAGCGGGGATACAAAAAGACGGCTCTGATAGCTATCGCTGTTGGAATCATCGGTGTGGGCATCCAAACGCTGTCCGGCACAATCAGTAGCTCTACGGCAATGGGTGTTTATCTGCTGGGGGCTTTCATTGCAGGTTTTTCCATGTGTTTGCTGAACACGGTGGTCAATCCGATGCTAAACACTTTGGGAGGCGGTGGCAACAAGGGCAACCAGTTGATTCAAATTGGCGGCACGTTCAACTCGCTTTGCGGAACTTCCGTAATCGTTCTTACCGGCATTTTGCTGCCTAATATTAAAAAGGCAGAAATTGCACAGGTGCAACCGCTGATGTTTGCTGCTTTGGCGATTTTTGCTTTGGCATTCATCGTTATTTCGTTGGCTTCCATCCCCGAAAAGAAGACTCTGGGTGCTCCGGTAGCCGAAAAGTCGCAATACAGCGCACTTTCATTCCGTCATTTTCTACTTGGTGCGATTGGTATTTTTGTTTATGTTGGTATCGAAGTAGGTATTCCCAACGTTTTACAGAAATGGTTGCAGAATCCACATTTAGATGTTCTTGGCATAACAACAAACGGCGGAAACGCTGAAGCAATAGCCGCTTCGGTAGCGGGAACATACTGGTTTTTGATGCTGATAGGTCGCTTGGTGGGGGCTTCTATCGCCAGCAAAGTATCTACAAAATCCATGTTGGCAGCCGTTTCATCACTCGGCTTGGTGTTTGTTTTGTTCGCAATGGTCGGACCTGAAATATCCGTAAAGTTTCCTGTGTTTTATGAACGCGATTCGGTAACAGATGCGTTCTCTTTGGGTGGAACGGCACAAGTACCACTTGGTGCAGCGTTGCTTGTACTCTGTGGGCTGTGCACCTCTATCATGTGGGGTGGCATTTTCAATCTTGCAGTTGAAGGACTTGGAAAATATACAGAAAAGGCATCAGGTATATTCATGACGTTGGTTTGCGGCGGCGGTATCTTAACTTTGTTGCAAAACTTTATTATTGATAAAACTGACATTATCACAGTAGTTGTAGAAGGTAAAGAAGAACAAATGGGAACAGGCTATCAGGCAAGTTATTGGGTCATTATAGCAGGTTTGGCATATTTGCTGTATTATGCGTTGGTTGGCAGCAAAAATGTCAATACAGATGTCCCGGTAGAGTGATTTCTTACTTGTCCAATCTTTCGTAATAAAAACTCCCCTGAAAAAGGAATCTTTTTTCAGGGGAATTTTTTGTTTTTGTCACAAATTTTTACTACTTTTGTGACGAAAACACACTGAATATATGGATATAAACATTGAAATACAGATACTTAGAAAAATAAAGAAAGCGCGGAGGGGTGCGCTCTTTTTTACCGACAGTTTTTCTGCTTTTGGCAATCCCGATGCCTTGCGAAAAGCATTGGAACGTTTGGTGAAATCGGGCGAAATTGACCGTATTTCTGCCGGAATTTACGTGCGTCCACAAATGGATGATATTGTCGGAAAAGTGATGCCCGACATTGAAGACATCGCCAAAGCCATTGCCCGCCGAGACCGCGCAAGAATTGTTCCTACAGGCGATTATGCGCTCAATCGCTTGGGACTTTCCACGCAAGTGCCCATGAATATCGTGTATCTGACCGATGGCACTGCGCGAAAAATCAAAATCGGCAACTATACCGTTTCTTTTCAAAAAACCGCACCCAAAAACGTGTCTGCAATTGGCGAAATCAGCCGTTTGGTCATTCAGGCATTGCGAAGTATCGGTAAAGATAAGGTTGCGGATAGCGAAAAAGAGCGCATACAAGCATTTTTGCGAAACGAAAAATTAACTCATTTGCAGCACGATATAAAATTAGCCCCCGCTTGGGTACGCAAAATTATGAGTCCTGCCATTAAAACTTTGGAACAATGAACAATACGGCATTAAACGAATGGTTAAAACTAACCGAACAGAATAAGCGAAATATTTTTGCCGAAACGGCACGTCAAAAGGCGTTACCCATTGTTTCGGTCGAAAAAGATTGGTGGGTAGTGCATACCTTGGAACTCATTTTTTCGATGGATTGCGCCGGTGCATTGATTTTCAAGGGAGGAACTTCGCTTAGCAAAGCGTGGAACGTTATTGAACGTTTTAGTGAAGATATTGATTTGGCGATGGATAGAGCGTTTTTGGGTTTTGCAGGCGAACTGAGCAATACCAAAATTCACAACTTGCGGCGTGCCTCTTACGAATTTCTGACCACAAAATTCACACCCGAACTCAGTGCGAAATTTAAAGAAACGGGCTTTACAGACATAATTGTAAAATATCGGGAAGTGGACAATCACGACCAAGACCCACTGATTATTGAAATTTATTACCCGAAACTTACCGAGCATGACACCTATTTGCGTCCGGGCGTTTTGGTGGAAATCGGCAGTCGCTCGCTCAAAGAGCCGAACAGTCCAAGAAATCTCACAACAATGGTATCTGAATTGTTCAACGACAGACCTTTTGCCGATAAATCAATAACGATTCCGACCGTCAATCCGGAGCGCACATTATTGGAAAAGATATTTTTGTTGCACGAAGAGTTTCAGCGACCTGCGGAAAAAATACGCGTGGAACGAATGAGCCGCCACTTGTATGATATTGAGAAATTGGCACACACGTCCTATCTGCATAAAGCCCTGCAAGACAAAGATTTGTATAACACAATCGTAGCACACCGAGATAAATTTTCTCATTTGGGAGGTGTTGATTATGTCAGACACAATCCGCAAAATATTAGGATTATTCCGCCCGCCAATTTACTGCCACTTTGGGAAAAGGACTACGAAAACATGACCAAGAGTATGATTTACGGCACACGTTTGGATTTCAACGATTTGATGCAGCGAATTGCCGAATTACAGAACACGATAAACGCGATAAAATGGCAGTAAGTTTTAAAATCATAACGCAACATTCAAAAATTTGCATTACCTTTGCAGAAAATATTAAATAAACAATCAATTATGCTAATTGAACAGCAAGAAGAAATTAAACAGCGTTCTTACGCCGAAGCCATGCGCTACATGAGCAACGCTAAGGACACCTTGCAAAAAGCCCGCAAGGAAGGCAATTTTTATGCCGACAAAAAGTATGTGCGCACTGCCTGCGGCACGGCTTACAACGGCGTATTACTTGCATTGGAAACCTATCTTGAACTCAAAGGAGTGGAAATGCCCAAGAAAAGGCGCAGGTCTATTGAGTTTTATACCTCCAATGTGGGCAAACTCGACGGACAACTATTAAAGGAACTCAACGCCGCTTACGCAATTTTGCACTTAGAGGGCTACTACGATGGCATACAAAAAGCCAGTTTAATACGTGAAGGCTTCGACTCTGCCTATGAAATCATTGAGCACATCAAGCCCAATCATGTGGTGGAATTGCCGCCGCCCTCGGCTAAACCGGCATTCCTAAAGACGCTATATTCAATATTTGTCTGAATTGTGGCACAGTTAGCCCCCAACGACCCCGTATGGGGTAAGAAAAAGATAACACAACGTAAACCGCGCTCCAAGAGGCAAAGAATATTTGGTGATTTAAATTATTTATCGTAAATTTGCAACTCGTTACAAATTTAGCAATTTTAAATTTTATTATTATGGTTACACGTAGAAGTTTTTTGAAAGCGGGCGGGCTGGCTGTTGCCGGGCTTGCCTTGGATGGTTGGTCGTCGCAACAGGCTATGGCTGCGGCAAATGCGCCCAAAACGGCAAACGCCGCCAATCGGGTAAATCTTGCCTGCATTGGCATCGGGAATCGCGGAGAGCAGATTATTGAGGAGTTCGAGAAAACCGGACTGGCTAATGTGGTGGCTCTTTGCGATGTGGACCTCGGCGCCAAGCATACGCAAAAGATTTTGGCAAAATATCCAAAAGCCAAGCATTTCAAGGATTTTAGGGAGATGTTCGACAAAATCGGCAATGAGTTTGATGCCGTAACCGTTGCAACGCCCGACCATTCGCACTTCATCATCAGTATGCTGGCGATGTCGCAGGGCAAGCACGTCTATGTGGAAAAACCGATGGCACGGACATTCTACGAAGCCGAACTGATGATGAACGCCGCCCGCCGATACCCCAAAGTGGTGACGCAGGTGGGCAATCAGGGGCACTCCGAAGGCAATTATTTCCAGTTCAAAACGTGGCTCGAGGCGGGTATTATCAAGGATGTTACCGCCGTGAGTGCACACATGAACAACCCCCGCAGGTGGCACACCTGGGACCCCAATATCGGCAAACTGCCCGAAGGACAGCCCATTCCGTCCTCGCTGAATTGGGACACGTGGCTTATGGCGCGTCCCTATCACGACTACAACGAAAAATATCACTACGGCGAATGGCGCAGTTGGTTTGATTTTGGGATGGGTGCGCTCGGCGATTGGGGCGCGCACATTATGGATACCGTCCACGAATTTTTGCAACTCGGACTGCCCTACGAGGTCAATCCCCTGAAACTGACGGGGCACAACGATTATTTTTTCCCGATGTCATCGACCATTCTGTTCCGTTTTCCGGCAAGAAACCAAATGCCGCCGCTCGATTTGACGTGGTACGATGGCGTCGACAACCAGCCGCCGCTCCCCGTTGGCTACGGCGCATCGGCACTCGACCCCAACATTCCGCCCTCCGGTGCAGGCGAAATAGCGGCAGCCAAAATCAACCCCGGCAAGATTATTTACGGCAAAGACCTGATTTTCAAAGGTGCTTCGCACGGCTCCACGCTCTCGATAATCCCCGACAGCAAGGCAAAAGATATGGCATCCAAACTGCCGCAAGTGCCCGCAAGTCCGTCTAATCACTTCGCCAACTTCCTGCTGGCTTGTCAGGGACGCGAAAAGACGCGGTCGCCGTTTGAAATACACGGCACGCTCAGTCAGGTATTTTCGTTGGGAGTGATTGCGCAACGCCTCAACACGCGCCTTCTGCTCGACCCCACTACCAAGCAGATAACCAATCACGCATTTGCCAACGCCATGCTCACGCAAGAACCGCCGCGCAGGGGATGGGAAGATTTTTACAAACTATAATACAGTGCATTATGAAAAAGAACTTAACCCTGCTTCTTCAGGCAGTCCTTGTGGCGATAGGCATCGGCGTTTTTGTCTTTATGCTTTGGGAGCCGCAACTTGAGGGCGTGAACGCACACAAAACGCTCTTTGAGATATACTTCAAAGACCCATTTGTGGCATATCTGTATGCGGCATCCGTTCCGTTTTTCGTGGCACTCTGGCAGGCGTTCAAGGTATTGGGATATGTCAGGCACGACAAAATATACTCGCCGCCGGCGGCGAATGCTTTGCGGAAGATAAAATATTGCGCGTTCATTACGGCGGGCGCGATAGCGGCGGCAGATGCCTACCTCCTCCTGCTCGCCCCCCGCAACGACAGCGACGACCCCACAGGGGCTGTAATGCTGGGTATGGCGGCTATTCTTGTATCTGTCATTGTCGGCACGGCGGCGGCGGTGTTTGGGCGGACTGTGCAGAATGGCGTGAATGCTTCAACAAAAAAATTGTAAATTATGGCGAGTTTATTTTGTTAGTTGCTTGTGGAATGGGGAAATTTTTGTACATTTGTGGTGTAATGTTTATTAAATATAGAAAATTATGAAACAATCAATAGATGAAATCAAAAGAAATTACCCTGATGAATGGTTAATTTTGGGCGACCCCGAAATGAGTCAGGATGGGCAACGAGTGCTTAACGCTACATTGTTGTATCACGGAACGGATAAACGCAAATTGGCATATATGGAAAAGCCATTGCTGAAAACTTGCAATACCAGTGCTTTGTTATTTAACCGCGTTACCGTGCGCAAAAAATCTGTTATGGTAGGCGGACGCACTATTGGTACCATAAATCCTAAAAAAACCGCAGATGAAATACTCCTTTGAAAGAGACCCCGAAGGCGGTGTTGTTCTTGTAACCGTTAATCTTGACAAAAAACAAGATATGCAGTTGGTATTGGATACAGGTGCGTCGTGCACAGCTTTTGATAGTAATGTGTTGTTGATGGAGGGATATGTTCTTGGCAATTCCATAGGAACTATGTGTGTAGAAACCTCAAACGGTATAATAGATGTTGATGTATTTGTGGTAGAAAGTCTATCGGCATTCGGCATTACGCGGCATAACGTGCAAGTGCAGGTGTATGATTTTCTTGCACACGGCATTTCGTCCACTTATCAAGGTGTGCTTGGTTTGGATTTTTTTGAAGATACTGAATTTTGCATAAACCTCAAGAATAATACTATTCAAATAAATCAATACCCTTGACAGCTGCAAAAAAAAAAGCAAAAAAAGTTTGGATTGAATAGAATTTTTGCCTAACTTTGTCGCCGAATTGTTGTAGTAACAATTCATAACAAATTTTGTTAAACAATTAAATTAAGTATTTATGAGAAAAGCATTCAAAAACTTTGCAAACGTGCTGCTGCTTAGCGGTGTGTTTGCAGCGGGGGGGGGGGCAAACCACCTAAGAGCGGAATCTCCCCAAGACGCAAAAATCGCTGTTACAGGCGTGGTGTCCGATGCGGAAGGTCCGCTCATCGGCGCGAGTGTAGTAGAAAAAGGCAATCCGGGCAACGGTGTAGCAACCGACATGGACGGGAAATACTCGCTCCGAGTATCGCCGAATGCCACCATCGCGGTGGCTTATCTGGGTTATTCAACCCAGGAAGTGCCCGTGAACGGGCAATCAACAATCAATGTTACTCTGTCGGAAGAAGCCGGCACCCTCGACGAAGTGGTGGTGGTGGGCTACGGCGTGCAAAAGAAAAAGTTGATAACCGGTGCCACCGTGCAGGTGGGCGGCGAAGACTTGCAGAAGTTGAGCACCACCAGTGCGCTCTCCGCTATGCAGAGCCAAACTGCCGGCGTGAGCATTATCCAAAGTTCGGGGCAGCCGGGCGAAGGGTTTAAGGTGAACATTCGCGGTATTGGCACCACGGGCAACAGTGCTCCGCTCTACGTCATCGACGGCGTGGCAGGCGGCGACATCAACAACCTCAACCCTTCCGACATCGAAAGTATAGACGTGCTCAAAGATGCGGCTTCGGCTGCCATCTACGGTGCGCGCTCTGCCAACGGCGTTATCCTTGTTACTACCAAGGGCGGCAAGTTGGTCAAAGGCGGTAAGGATGCCCCGCTCAAAATGTCGGTTACCTACGACGGCTACATGGGCTTCCAAAACGTCTATAAAATGCCCGAACTGCTGGATGCCCGGCAGTATATGGCAATTATGGACGAAGTGCGGTTCAACGAAGGCGGTGCGGCTTGGGATTGGCAGAACATTTTGGGCAACCGCTACAATGACGTAACAAGCGGCAAATGGGGCGGCACCAACTGGCTCAACGAGATGCGCAACAAAAACGCACCCATTCAGAACCACGCCGTAAATGTGTCGGGCGGCAACGAAGTATCAATCTTCTCTTTGGGCGTTTCGCGCACAGAGCAGGAGGGCATATACGGCTACCCCGTGCAGAGCGACTACGGACGCACCACCGCCCGCCTCAACTCCGACCACGTGATTTTGAGAATCGACAATCTCGATGTTATCAAATTGGGCGAAACCCTCAACTATGCCTACACCAACAAGTCGGGCATCGGCATCGGCAGTGTCTATTGGAACGATATTTACAATATGATGACCGGCGTGCCCATTATGCCTTTGTATAACGACAAAGGCGAATATTTTGCCGCCGAAGACAAAGCCGCAATGGGGCTTAATGGCTTAAACGCCGCCTTTGCCAACCCCATCGGCGATATGGTGTACCGCCGCGGACACGAATTGTCCAAGAACTACAATATGCAGGCATCTGCCAACGTGCAGATACAGCCCATCAAGGATTTGGTGGTGCGCTCGCAGTTTGGCTACAGAATGAGCGGCAACACCTACCGTCAGTTTGCACCCACCTTCAAACTTTCGGCAACCAACGAGAAGTCGCAAAACGAAGTGCGGCAGAGCGGCGGCTTGGGCTGGAACTACACCATCGACAACACAGTCAACTACAAGTTTGCTGTAAACGAAAACCACTTCGATGCCTTGCTGGGGCAATCGGTAGAAAAGTGGGGTATGGGCGAAGATATGGAGGCATTCAACGTAGAATCATCGTTCAACGATTTTGAGCACGCCTACATCAACAACACCGGTGCCGTATCTTCGCGCACCAGCGTTTCCGGCGGTCCTTGGGGCGCGGGGGCTTTGGCTTCGTTTTTTGGGCGCGTTAATTACGACTACAACGAAAAATATATGCTCTCGCTGGTAATGCGTGCCGATGGTTCGTCCAACTTTGCGCGAGGCAACCGCTGGGGCTATTTCCCGTCGGTGTCTGCCGGATGGCTGCTCACCAACGAACCCTTTATGGAGAGCGTTTCCTCGTGGATGGACTACTTCAAACTGCGCGCAAGTTGGGGACAAAACGGGAACTGCAACATTCCCAACTTTCAATACAACGCCACCGTGGCACTGAGCAACGATGTGGTTTACTCATTCGGCAACAACCCCGATGCCTACACGCAGGGCGGCTATGCCAACATCCTGCCCAACCCCGATGTTACCTGGGAAACTTCGGAGCAAACCGACATCGGCTTCGACTCGCGGTTCCTTGCCGCGCGCTTGAACCTCACCTTTGATTTCTACATAAAGGAAACCAAAAATTGGCTGGTACGCGCTCCCATTTTGGGTGCTTACGGTATGGGCGAATCGGGTGCGCCCTACAAAAACGGCGGCGATGTGAAAAATCAGGGCGTAGAGATTGCCCTTGCGTGGAACGACCGCGCCGGCGACTTCCGCTATTCGGCAGGCGCTAACCTCACCTACAACACAAACGAAGTTACCCGCATTGCCAACAGCGAAGGCATCATACACGGACCCACCGCCGCATTGTTTGCCGGCAGTGCCGAAATGTACCGCGCACAGGTGGGCTATCCCATCGGGTATTTCTACGGCTACAAAACCGAAGGCGTGTTCCAAAACCAAGCCGATATAGACGCATGGCGAGCGGCAGGCAAAGGCATACTGCAAAGCAACCCGCAGCCCGGCGACCTCAAATTTGCCGACCTCACCCCCGATGGCGTGATTGACGAAAAAGACAAAACCCAAATCGGCAACTCGCACCCCGACCTAATGCTCGGATGCAACTTCGGCGCAGGCTACAAGGGTTTTGACCTCAGCGTGGCGGCGTATGGCGCGTTTGGACACCAAATTGCCAAATCATATCGCAAGGGTGATAATTTTTACGAAAATTATACCTCCGACATCTACGGCAGGTGGCACGGCGAAGGCACATCCAACAAACTGCCGCGCCTGATGCAAGGCAACACCACCAATTGGACTACCGTATCCGACATATACATTGAAGACGGCGACTATCTCCGCCTGCAAAACATTACCCTGGGTTACGATTTCAAACATCTGTGCCCCAAACTGCCCATGGGTCAGTTGCGGTTCTACTTTACGGCGCAAAACCTCTTTACCATCACCTCCTATTCGGGCGTTGACCCCGAAGTGGGATACTCGCCCGATGGCACAAGCGGCGACAGAGACAGTTGGGTATCGGGCATAGACGTTGGCTACTACCCCAATCCGCGCACATATTTGTTTGGGGTGAATATTAAATTTTAAACATAAACGATTAAATAAAAAAAGTTATGAAAAATATATTGAAACCCCTTGGGGGACTAATGGCGGGGCTTGTCTTGTTCGCAGGATGCGAAGATTTTTTGGACACAAAGGACTTGACCCACAAGAACACGGATAACTTTCCGCAAACCCTTGCCGATGCACAGATGACGCTGGCAGGCATCTACAACAATCTGGGGACTGCGCTGGCTGCAAACGGCGAGCACGTGCAAGGGGCGTTCTTTCTGGTGTCCGAACTTGCCAGCGACGACCGTCTCGGCGGCGGCGGTGGTGCCGACCAGCGGTTGCAGGCAGTGGATTTGCTGATGCAAAATGAGACCAATATGCACGATGTCTTTTGGCAAGACCGCTACGCGGGCATCAACCGTGCCAACACTGCCATAGAGACACTCGGCAACTGCGAGGGCTTCAGCAGCGAGGTGCAAAAGAACAAGATGCTCGGCGAAGCCTATTTCCTGCGGGCGTTCTTTTATTACGAGTTGGCTTCGCTCTTTGAGCGCGTGCCGTTGCACCTCAACACCATTGCCGAGCCGTTGCCGCAAAGCGACCCCGATGCTATTTGGGGGCAAATAGTAGCCGACCTCAAAACGGCTATTGAACTGATGAAACCCGCAGGCAAAACGCCGTCCGGCGAAGCAGGACACGCCGATGTCTACGTTGCCGAAGTGATGATGGCAAAGGCATTCCTTTTCTATACGGGATTTTACAACAAACCGGACGTAACCCTGCCCGATGGCGGCAAAGTTACCAAAGCGGATGTTACGACGTGGATTACCGACTGCAAGGATAATTCGGGCTATGCGCTTGTGCCTGACTACCGCAACTTGTGGGCATACACCAACCCCTATACGGTGGAGGAATACGACTACACCAAAGGGAAAGGCTTGCAATGGGTAGGCAATCAGGGCGAGCCAGCCAACACCGAAGCGATGTTTGCCATTAAGTTCAACAAGTTTGCCGACTGGGGCGACAGAACGGGTTGTGCCAACGGCTATGCCGTGTTCACCGGTCTCCGCGGCGGCGAAGTGGGCGAGGAAGCCTTCCCTATGGGCGGCGGCTGGGGCGCAGGTCCCGTTGCCACTAACCTGTATAACGACTGGGTAAGCGCGGCAGGAGGCGAAGCAAACGATGTGCGCCTGCTTGCCTCTATCTGCAAACTGCGCACCGAACTGCCCGCGTTTCCTGTGGGCGGCGGCTGGAACGATTGGATACAGGGAACAGACTACTATTCCAAAAAGGGCGGCATTTCGGGCAAAAGCGGCGGCGACTACAAGATGCCGTTTGATAAATTTATGTACGACCTCGATTTGCAGTGGGATATATCCTACATAAGCGACCTGGTGCTGATGCGCTACGCCGAAGTGCTGTTGCTGCACTCCGAACTCACCGAAACCGCCGATGGCATCAATGCACTGCGCACTCGTGCGGGATTAGCCCCTGTGGCTTATTCGCTGGATGCGTTGCAAAAGGAACGCCGTTGGGAGTTGGCTTTTGAAGGTGTGCGCTGGAACGACATTCGCCGCTGGGGTATTGCCGCAGACGCGCTCGACAAACAAGCGAATGTAGCGATTTACATAGGAGGGCTTTCCGAAACAAATGCGGCGCACGGCGGCGGCTACAAAACGCGCTATACGGCAACGCGCGGTTTTTTCCCTATTCCGGAGCGGCAAATAGAACTGTCCAAAGGACTTTATACGCAAAATGCGGGCTGGAGCGGCAATTCTTATGGTAGTTGGTAATCATTAAAAAAAAAGTAAAGTTATGAAAAAGATATTTTTATTCTTCGCCGTATTTGCGGCAACAGCCCTGTGGACGGGCTGCGAACCCATAGTGGATAAGCACGATGCAGGCGGCAGCATTGCCGCCACCGAGTTGCAGGCAACCGCAACGGCTGTCGAACAGAATGGCAAAAACACCAACAAGGTGCATGTGCGGTGCACCAGCCCCGTGCTGTGCCAGTGGTCAGACGGCGTAAACACCCTCACCGCTACGGAAGGTTACCTCACGCTGCTGCTCACCGGCGAGCAGACCATCACCCTGACGGCAATGACTGCCAATGGGACGACGCTGACAAAATCTTTTACGGTGAACGTAGAAGACCTTACCGAACCCGTTCCCCCAATTTATGGGCAATTGTTCGGTGCCGGCGAAAAAACTTGGACTTGGGCATCCTCAGATTGCTTTGGCAACGGAGGCGACAGCGACACCGGACCTGCATGGTGGATATTGCAGCCGGCAGAGATGGCAGACCAATGTAGTGGTAAAAACTTGCCAGCCGATGGACAAGGCGCAACTATGAAATTTGTGCTGAGCGGCAAGCAAATGACAAAAGTTACAACCGACGGGCAAACTTTTGCAGGGAGATTAACTTTTGATATGAGCGCCGGCAAAGAGGACTGGTCGGTGGGCACTATCACTTTTGCCAATACCAACATTTTGTGCGGATACGATTTTAATGATGCAACTTTTTCGGCATGGAGCACATACAACATCATTTCTATTGACGAAAACAGAATGGTTTTGGGTGCGCAAGAACACGACCCTAATAGCAATTATTGGTATTGGGTGTTTGTGCCGGTGGAATAAACACGTTTAGGTTAATTGATTTTGGTTGTTTTGCGTCCTGAAAGGAGAAATTATTTTCAGGGCGCAGACAATCATATTCATCCTGATTTCTCAACGCAATTTAATACAGATAAAATGAAATTTAAAATGACAATCATTGCCGTTATGATTTTTTCCGTAAGCGGCTACATACCTAAAGCTTCTGCTCAGACGGAAGTTATGGCGTGGGGCAATTTCACAGGTATTCGCATTGATGGACAACTCATTGATTTTGAGTCAAGTATCTGCGTTGTCGGCAAAGATAAATCTTTCGTCTATGCCACGGGCAAAGAGCGGCAGTTTCGTCCGCAGTACATCCGCAACGGACAAACGCAAACTGTAACAACCGAAATTGCCGGCATCCGGTTCACGGAAGCGGTAACAGACCTGTCAAAGGGCAAAGCACGTGTTACAATTGACCTGCAATCGGATACAACGCTCAATTTGGATGGCGTATATTTTCACCTTCAACAGCCGCCGGGAAATAACGGGCAGTCTGTCAAAATAGGCGACAAGAAGGGTTCACAAGACATCGTCATTGCCAAAGGCAAGATAAAGAGAGGGCAAAAGGCGCATCTGTCTTTTGAGATTACCGCTTCGGGAACGATTGACAACGAACCGGCAACCATCACGGTGGCGACAAATAAACCCGGACGTGAGTTCTTGGGATTAGGGGGTAACTTCCGCCTGCAAAACCCCGCTGTTGACCCGCAAGTGATTGATTATTGCTTGGATAGCCTGCGCGTGGCTTACGGTCGCGTGGAGATGCCTTGGCGCAGTTGGCAGCCCGACGCACACGGCAATCCGTTGGCGGATGCCTTAGCCGGCAAACTTGACGAGCGCGTAAAAGCCGCCATGAATATGGCGCAACGGCTGAAAAGGCTCGGTATGCCAGTCATCGTAAGTGCTTGGTTTCCACCCGCTTGGGCGATTGACGGTAAGCCCGAAGACTATCCCCGCAGAGGCGGTGTGCAGGCGTTTCGCTTAGACCCCCGGAAGGCGCAACAGGTCTATAAGTCGCTCACGGACTATCTGTTGGCACTCAAAACACTCTATGGCGTAGAGGCGGCGGCGTTTTCTTTCAACGAGTCCGACATCGGCATTGATGTATTGCATACGCCCGAAGAGCACGCGGAGTTTATCAAAGGTTTGGGTGGTTATATGGCGAGCAAAGGACTGAGTACCAAGATGCTTTTGGGCGACAATTCCGATGCCACTACGTATGAATTTATTCTCCCTGCGATGCGTGACCCCGAAACACATCCTTATATTGCCGCCGTTTCGTTCCACTCGTGGCGCGGTTGCGACGATGCCACTTTGGAGAAATGGGCAGCGGCTTCCCGCGAGTTGAACGTTCCGTTGCTCGTGGGCGAAGGCAGCACCGATGCCGCTGCGTGGGTATATCCGCAGATATTCAAAGAATCTACCTTTGCCTTGTACGAGATTAATCTCTACATGCGCATTGCCGCTATCTGCCAGCCGCAAAGCATTTTGCAATGGCAACTCACCTCCGACTATTCCCTCCTCTGGGGCGCAGGCGTTTATGGCTCGGAAGGCGCATTGCAACCGACACAGCGTTTTTGGAACCTCAAACAGTTGGCAAGCACCCCCGAACAAGCATTTGCGTTTCCCGTGAGCAGCAGCAAAAAGGAAGTGAACACCGCCGCCTTTGGCAACATTGCCCGAAACGAATATGTGGTGCACGCCGTGAATAATGGTGCTGCCCGAAGTGCCGTTATCAAAGGACTGCCGACAGGCAAAGCCTCCATAAAAGTGTATGTAACGAATCAGGCGCAAGGCATGGAAGAAGTGCGCACGTATAAATCCCTGCCCGATGGCAGTTTGGAAGTGCAACTGCCCGCCATGAGTTTTGTTTCGGTTTTTATTAAGGGAAATTTTAGTTACAATGGACAGGCACAATTAACAAGCGTATTGGAAATCCTTGATGTGAACACCGGAAATCGCAAAACAGTGAAAGAATTTGACCATCCGATTGAAGCACCCAACTGGACACCGGATGGCAAAAGTTTAGTTTACAACAGTGGAGGCAAACTCTACAAATTGTCGCTCGAAAATCAGGGAGAGCCGGAAGTAATCAATACCGATTTTGCTACCAATTGCAACAACGACCACGTGATTAGTGCCGACGGCAAATACATTGCCATCAGCAACAGCCCTGCCGAAGACCATCGCTCGCGTGTTTATACCGTTCCTTTTGAGGGCGGTGTCCCCACTTTGATTACAGAACTCGCGCCAAGTTATTTGCACGGCATCAGTCCCGATAATAAATTTCTCGCCTATTGCGCCGAACGCAACGGCAATTACGATGTCTATGCAATTCCGTTTAAAGGAGGAAAAGAAATTCGATTGACGACCGCCGAAGGATTAGACGATGGTCCGGAATATTCTCCCGATGGCAAATACATTTGGTTCAACTCGGTGCGCAGCGGTTTGATGCAGGTGTGGCGAATGAAAGCAGATGGCTCCGAACAAACCCAAATGACTTTCGATGAAACCCGCAACTCGTGGTTTCCGCACGTTTCGCCCGATGGCAAACAGGTCATCTTCATCGCCTACACCAAAGGCGATTTGAAGCCCAACGAACATTTGCCCAACAAAAATGTGGAATTACGGTTGATGTCGGCTACGGGTGGCGCGCCTCAAACCGTAGCAAAACTTTTTGGCGGACAAGGCACTATCAATGTTAATTCGTGGTCGCCGGACAGCAAACGTATTGCATTTGTTAGTTATCGCGTAAATTAGATTATAAATAAAAAATAACAGATAAAAAAATGAAAAAAAAGCAATTATTTATCGCCTCAACAGGACTGATTGGCTCACTCCTGTTGACGGGATGCAGTTCAAAATCGGACGCTTACACTCGCGGGATTGGCGTGTATCCGGGAAATCCCGCTGAAACGTATGCACCGGAATTGGTCGCCGACAATTCGACTTACCGGAATGTGGCTGAATTGAGAAGTGCTTACCACTCTTCAAGTTATGACTATAATTTGACGGCTCAATTAGTTACGGACGGCATTGTTTCGGATTCGGAACCGGCAACCATCAATGTTTCCACGCAAAACGGCGATTTGAAAAAACACGAACGCGAATGGTTGTTCGATGGGAAAAGCGATTCTAAATATGTGGTGGACGGAACGGATGTTTATCTGCAACTGGATTTGAATCATTTTGACATCTCCGTTGACAAAATCGTACTATGCGGCAGTGTAACACTGGATGCGGCAAAGGCACAAGGCTACGAGGTGGTTGCGTATGGCTCCGATGATGGAACAAATTGGGAAATTTTGGGACAGGAAAAGGGCGGCGGATATATCGGAACAAAACGACCGGCTTCTCCATGGGACATCTATTTTGGCAAAAGTGCCAATATCACACGCCTCTTGAATCAGGAAATTGTTTTGAAACAGCCGGTTAACTATGCACATTACAAAATCCGCTTGAAAGCATCCGGTGCATTAACATGGAATTTCACCGATTGGGATTATTACAAAAACAATGAATTATTGGTTGTGCTGCCTTCCTACCACTTCAATAGCGCATGGAAAAGCGCAGGAACCGGCGAAGAATGGGTGTATGTTGATTTGGGTGCTTCGGCAGCGATTGATAAAGTCAAGTTGTTGTGGCTCAATAAAGCCCTTGCCGGAACTGTTCAGACTTCCGATGATGCAAAATCATGGAAAGATGCCGTTTCATTGCCGGGTGGAAGTGAAAAAACGGACGAGATAACTCTATCGGCAAAAGGACGTTATGTTCGTGTGTTGATGACAGAAGCAGCAAATAACCTCCCCTATATTTTAAGTGAATTGGAAGTGTATGGAAAAGGCGGCGTGACGGCACGTCCGCATACGACACCGAAAGCAACCGGCAATCGGCACTACCTGAGCGGCGGCAATTGGAAGTTGCAACGGGGTTCTGAGGTCAATGGAAGCGGTGAAGAAATTTCCAAACCTGATTTCAGTGTAAAGAATTGGGTGGTTGCCACTGTTCCCGGAACTGTTTTGTCGAGCTATATCAACATTGGTGCTGTGCCGAATCCGAATTATGCGGATAATATATTGAATATTTCCGAATCATTTTTCTATTCCAATTTCTGGTACAGGAACGAATTTACGCTGCCTGCCGATTTTTCCGACGACAACGTTTTTCTGAATTTCGATGGTATCAACTGGAAAGCCAATGTGTTTTTGAACGGTCAAAAAGTAGGCAACGTGGATGGCGGATTTATGCGGGGCAAATTCAACATTACCGGTTGGCTTGCCGCCGGAAAAAATGTGCTTGCCGTTGAAATCGTAAAAAACCGCCATCAGGGGGCGGTAAAAGAGCCAACCGCTTTTAGTCACGACCAAAACGGCGGTATCCCCGGAGCCGACAATCCTACTTTCCATGCCACTATCGGTTGGGACTGGATTCCAACGGTGCGCGGTCGAGATATTGGTATATGGAATGATGTGTTTCTAACGCATACCGGACCGGTAACGATAGAAAATCCATTTGTGCGCACCGAACTCCCTTTGCCGGATACAACTTCCGCCAAGGTGCTTGTTGAAGTTACCTTAGTGAACACCTCGGATAAAGAAGTGAGCGGCAGACTGAAAGGTTCTTTTGGCGAAATCGCATTTGAGCAAGCGGTTACACTGGCTGCTGCTGAAACGAAGACACTCCATATAAACCCGACTACGCATCCGGTTTTGGCTTTGCAAAATCCGAAACTTTGGTGGCCCGCAGGCTATGGCGAACCGTATTTATACGATGTCAAATTGAGTTTTGAATCCACCGGAAAAACCTCCGATGCCACTCAATTCAAATCCGGCGTTCGCCAAATGACTTTTAGCGAAGACCTTTATGAGCCAAGCGGTCAGCAATCGCCATTCGGAGGAGAAAAAGACCCGAAACGGTTGAGCCTCTACGTCAATGGTCGCCGTTTCATCGGCTTTGGCGGTAACTGGGGCTTTGGCGAATCCAATCTGAATTATCGCGGGCGTGAATACGACATTGCCGTTGCTTATCATGCCGATATGAATTTTACGATGATTCGCAACTGGGTAGGTCAAATTGGCGATGAGGAGTTTTATGAAGCCTGCGACCGGCATGGGGTAATGGTTTGGCAAGATTTCTGGCTGGCAAATCCGGTGGATGGTCCCGACCCTTATTATCCGGATTTGTTTAACAACAATGCGCAGGATTATATCAAAAGGATACGAAATCATCCGTCTATTGGTATTTATGTGGGGCGTAACGAAGGAAATCCGCCCGCCGTTTTGGATGATTATTTGCGTAAAGTGATTCCGCAGTTGCATCCGGGCATCCATTACATTTCCAACTCTGCCGAAGGCGTAGTAAGCGGCGGCGGTCCCTACCGTGCCTTGCCTGTGAAGGAGTATTTTCAAACTTACGGGCACGATAAATTCCACAGTGAACGCGGTATGCCGAATGTGATGAACTACGAAAGTCTGGTTCAAACATTCAGCCCGGAAGCCCTGACCATACAGAATACAACGGAAACGCCCAACACTCAGTGGGGAATGCACGATTATACTTTGAACAGTGCACAGGGAGCGGCTTTGTTCAACGGCATCATCGAAAAAGCCTTTGGTAAACCGAAAGACGTCAAGCAATTCGCCGAATGGGCGCAATGGATTAATTACGATGGCTATCGGGCTATCTTTGAGGGACGCAGCGAACATCGCCGAGGTATGTTGTTGTGGATGAGCCATCCGGCATGGCCGTCTATGGTATGGCAAACCTACGATTATTATTTTGACCCAACCGGCGGCTATTTCGGTTCCAAAAAAGGTTCAGAGCCAATCCATATCCAATATAACCCGGTTCGGGAGGACATTGAAGTGGTGAATTACCATGCGCTTGACCATAAAGGAGTCGTAGCGAAAGCGCAACTTATCAATCAGGACGGCTCGGTGCAGTGGGAAAAAGAAACCACGCTGGATATTAAAGAAGATGCCACGGTAGTTTGTTTCCCGCTCGAATTGCCGGCAAGCCTGTCGAATACCTATTTCATCAAACTCACTCTGACGGAAAACGGAAAATTACTTTCCGACAACTTCTATTGGAAAGGAAAGGAAGAAGGTAACTATCAATCATTGCTGCAGCTACCGAAAACGAAACTGACGGTGAAAACAACAGCAAACAAATCCGGCAAAGAATGGCATTTGACCACCACATTGAAGAACGACACGCAAACACCGGCGTTGATGGTACGCCTGAAAGTGGAAGGAGCAAAAAGCACCGAACGCATTCTACCGGTATTTTTCAGTGACAACTACACATTCTTAATGCCCGAAGAAGAAAAAATCATCACAATGAAACTGTATGACAGCGATACTCGCGGAGAAAAACCGGTTGTAAACGTTTCAGGATTCAATTTATAAGATTATCATTCACCGCAAAGAGTTCGGCGGCAAGCGTATTGCCGCCGAATTTGTTTTGTTAGTTGCTTGCGGAATGGAAAATTTTTGTAACTTTGCAGTCACTAATAAATAATTATTTACGTATGAAAAAGATATGTGCATTATCAATCGCCACCTGCTTGTTTGCGGGGGCTATCGCGCCCAATTTGATGGCGCAAGACAACACGCTGACCGCCGAAGAAACGGCTGGAGGCTGGAAATTGCTGTGGGACGGCAAAACGACCAACGGCTGGCGCGGCGCGAAACTTGCCGATTTCCCCCGTACCGGTTGGTCTGTCCAAAACGGGACGTTGCGGGTGCATCCCGCCGGCGGCAGCGAATCCACCAATGGCGGCGATATTGTGAGTACGCAAACGTACAAAAATTTTATCCTGAAAGTGGATTTCAGGATTACTCAGGGTGCCAATAGCGGCATCAAGTATTTCGTAGACCCCGGTCTGAACAAGGGCGAAGGGTCGGCAATCGGTTGCGAGTTCCAAATCTTAGACGACCTCCACCACCCCGATGCCAAATTGGGCGTGAAGGGCAATCGCACATTAGGCTCGCTGTATGATTTAATCCCGCCCGACCGCACAAACCCCGCCTATCGTTTTGACGAAAAAGGGTTCAATACCGCCACGATTATCGTGCAGGGAAACCACGTGCAGCACTTTTTGAACGGGGTTAAAATTGTGGATTACCATCGCAACAATCAGGAGTTTAATGCGCTCGTGGCGTATAGCAAATACCGGGATTGGCCCAACTTCGGCAATGCGCCCGAAGGGCATATCCTGCTGCAAGACCACGGCAACGAGGTTTTTTTCAAAAACATCAAGATAAAGGAACTCGCCGCCACGCAGCCGGAGGCAGGCGAAAAATTCAAAATCGGGATGGCGGGCTATACTTTCAGGAATTTTGACTTAGACCAAACATTAGACGTGATGCAGAAAGTGGACGTGCATTATCTTTGCATCAAGGATTTTCACCTGCCTCTCAACAGCACTGCCGAACAGATTGCCGCTTTCCACGCCAAACTGAGCGCGAAAGGCGTAACGGGCTATGCCGTGGGACCTATTTATATGAAAACCGAAGCGGAGGTTGACAATGCCTTTGCCTACGCCAAGCGGGTGGGCGTGAAACTCATTGTGGGCGTGCCCAATGTCGAGTTGTTGCCCTACGTCGACAAAAAAGTGAAGGAATATGACCTCAAATATGCCATACACCTGCACGGACCCGACATGGCACTATACCCCGATGCCGACGATGTGTGGAACCACACCAAAGATTTGGACGCGCGCATTGGAATGTGCCTCGACATCGGACACGACCTCCGCAACGGCAAAAATCCGGCGGAAGATTTGAAAAAATACCACTCCCGCGTGTTCGATATCCAC
>BNTR01000017.1 GCA_025996755.1 Bacteroidia bacterium | reverse complement strand
CATTAATGTAAGTGTGCTGTCGTTTTCCAACGCCAACGTCACGCCCGACATTTCCACCTGGTCTGTACCCGTTGCATATACTTTCCACGTGACATCAATGGGCGCGTTTCTTATCTTAAAACTCACGCTTGGCTGTCTAACGGCACTTTTTTGAACATTGGTAGAATCAAGGACCGGAATGGCGGTTTGCCGGGGTATAAATTCCGACTCCCCGCAACGACTAAACATCAGTGGCACTACTAACAGTGCAATCATCAAACCTTTTGCTTTCATACTCTTCATCGCTTTCATCTTTATTATATATTTTTATGTATTTTTATCTTCTGTTCAATCCATTATCTCAGTTTGTCTGCCGAAAAAGTGTCCATATCGTCGTAGTCCAGATTTTCGCCGCACATCGCCCAGATGAAGGTGTAATTGCTCGTTCCGGCAGCCGAATGAATCGACCACGAGGGCGAAATCACCGCCTGTTCGTTGCCCATAAAGATATGTCGCGTTTCCTGCGGCTCGCCCATAAAGTGGCACACCGACTGTCCTTGTGGCACTTTGAAATAAAAATAGGCTTCCATCCGGCGCGAATGGGTATGCGGCGGCATCGTGTTCCAAACGCTGCCTTCGTGAATTTCCGTCAAGCCCATCTGCAATTGGCAGCACGGCACGATTTCGCTCAAAATCAGCTGGTTCAAGGTGCGCTCGTTAGACGTTGCTTTGGCTCCCAATTCGCGCTCTCGGCGCATGGTGGAGGTGATGGCAGCGGTGGGGTAGGCGGTATGCGCCGGTGAAGACGCAAAATAGAATTTTGCCGGCTGGGCGGCGTTCGTGCTCTTGAAAACCACCTCTTTGGAGCCGCGCCCCACATAGAGCGCGTCTTTATATGCCAACGGATAGTCCTTGCCGTCCACCGTCACGATGCCCTCGCTGTCGATGCAGACGATGCCCAATTCGCGCCTTTCGCAGAAATACGCCGAGCGAATCAAAGCCACCGTTTCCAATCGCAGGGATTCTTTCACGGGCAATGCCCCGCCGATAATCAGGCGGTCGTTGTGTGTATAAGTCATTGTAACAGCGTCTGTTTCAAACAACTTTTCCACCAAAAACTCGTGCCGCAACTGCGCGGTGTCATACTTTTTCACATCGCCGGGGTGCGTGCCCCAGCGTTCTTCAACGTTTGTTTTCATAAACCATGCAATTTGACGCTGCAAAGGTACAAAAAAATTACGAATTAAAAATTACGAATTACGGCAATAATTGCCAAAACGTTTGCACATTCAAAATTTTTGTATTACCTTTGCGGTGATTATTTAGTCAGAACGATTAAATATACCAAGAACATTTATTTTTTTAATTATGAAAAGAGGCTTACAGGCAACTTACATCAATCCGTTGACGGATTTCGGGTTCAAAAAATTATTTGGAACCGAACACAACAAGGAACCGACCGTTGGCTTCTCGACCGGTTGAAGTGCAGGGCAGAGTGTTTGAGATGCTGTTTAGAGCGGCAAAGATTGATAAATTGACAAAAGAAGATATGGAAACTTACAAAAAGAGTGTTTTAGAATACGCAGATGTGCGCCGATGCGCCGATTTTGCTCATGAGCAAGGATTTGAAAAAGGCGTGCAGCAAGGCATACAACAAGGAGTGCAGCAAGGCATACAACAAGGAGTGGAGCAAGGCATACAAGAAGGTCTGCAACAAGGCTTTTATGAAATAGCCCAGAAATGTGTTCAGGAAGGGATGTCTTTTGATTTGATTGTAAGATTAACGGGACTTTCTGCGGAGGAAATCAACCATTTGCCACGCGATTAGAGGCTAATTATACTAAAAGAATTAGCCATTTGTGAGGCGTTGCCTTGTCAAAGCAAATTTTTTTGTACCTTTGCGCTCCGAAAAGGAATTTATGAAAGCAGAAGATTTAGACGATTTTATTGACAGTGAGAAGGTTGCCAAGGAGCACTCCGAATATGTGGTGCCCGAAAATACCACTGCCGACAAGCATCAGGTGCTTTCGGGGATGTATAAGGACTGGTTTTTGGACTTCGCCTCGTATGTGATTACCGACCGCGCCATTCCGCATATCAACGACGGGCTGAAACCCGTGCAGCGGCGCGTGCTCCACTCGATGAAGCGGCTCGATGATGGTCGCTACAATAAGGTGGCGAATATCGTGGGCGACACGATGAAGTTTCACCCCCACGGCGATGCCTCCATTGGCGGTGCGCTGGTGCAGTTGGGGCAAAAAGATTTGCTCATCGACTGTCAGGGCAACTGGGGCAATATCCTTACCGGCGACGATGCGGCGGCTCCCCGTTACATCGAGGCGCGCCTGTCGAAATTTGCTTTGGAGGTGGCTTTCAACCCCAAAGTTACGGAGTGGAAACTCTCCTACGATGGTCGAAATAAGGAGCCTATCACGCTGCCGGTGAAATTTCCGCTGCTGCTGGCTCATGGCGTGGAAGGCATCGCGGTGGGATTGTCGTCGAAAGTGCTCCCGCACAATTTTAATGAACTGCTGGATGCCTCTGTGGCGTATTTGCGCGGCGAACCATTCGCGCTCTATCCCGATTTTCAGACGGGCGGCTCTATCGACGTGAGCAAATATAATGACGGCGAGCGCGGCGGCTCGGTCAAAATCAGGGCGAAAATCACCAAACTTGACAATAAAACGCTGGTAATCACCGAAGTACCGTTTGGACGCACGACCGCCACGCTGGAGGATTCCATCGTGAAAGCCAACGAAAAAGGCAAGATAAAAGTGCGCCGAATCGACAATATGACCGCCAAAAATGCGGAAATCGTGATTCACCTCGCCCCCGGCGTGTCGCCCGACAAGACGATTGACGCGCTCTATGCCTTCACCGAGTGCGAAATCAGTGCCTCGCCCAACTGCTGCGTCATCGGCGAGCACAACAAGCCGCGTTTTATGAACGTGTCGGACATCCTGCGCCATGTGACCGACCACACCGTTGATTTGCTCCGCATCGAACTGGAATTTCAGCGCGGCGAATTGGAGGATTCTCTGCATTTTGCCTCGCTCGAAAAGATTTTTATCGAGGAGCGTATATATAAGGACAAGGAATTTGAAGATGCCAAGAAGATGGAAACCGCTCTGGCGCATATCGGGAAGCGTTTGGCAGCCTATTTTGCGGCGAACAACACCGAGCCTTTGCGCGAAATCACCGACGACGACCTGCTGAAACTGATGGACATCAAAATGGGTCGCATCCTGAAATTCAACAAGGACAAAGCCGACGAAATGATTGCCAATTACAAGTCGCAAATCAAGAAAATCACCAATAATATCAAGCACATCACCGATTTTGCGATTGACTGGTTCACCAAATTGAAGGAAAAATACGGCAAAGACCACCCGCGATTGACGGAAATTCGCAGTTTTGAGAAGATTGAAGCCGTTCAGGTGGTGGAAGCCAACGAAAAACTGTATATCAACCGCGAGGAAGGTTTCATCGGCTACGGGCTGAAAAAAGACGAATACGTCTGCAACTGTTCCGACATCGACGACGTGATTATTTTCTACAAAGACGGCAAATATAAGATTGTGCAAATCAGCGAGAAGATGTTTGTGGGCAAAAACGTGCTCTACCTCAACGTGTTTAAGCGCAACGACACCCGCACGGTTTACAACGCCATCTACCGCGACGGCAAAATCGGCACAAGTTATGTCAAGCGTTTTTCGGTTACCGGTATCACGCGCGACAAGGAATACGACATCACGCTGGGCAAAGAGAGCAGCCGCATCCTCTATTTTTCTGCCAACCCCAACGGCGAGGCGGAAACGGTGAAGGTGCTGCTGAAGCCCAAAAATGCGCGCCAAAAAGTGCTGTTTTTCGACAAAAATTTTAGTGAAGTCGCCATCAAGGGGCGCGCCTCGATGGGCAACATCCTCACCAAGAGCGAGGTGCACAAAATCACGCTCAAATCCAAAGGCGGCTCCACGCTGGGCGGTCGTCAGGTGTGGTTCGACCGCGACGTGCTGCGCCTCAACTACGACGGCAGAGGCGAATTTCTCGGCGAATTTCTCAACGACGATTTGGTGCTGGTGGTGGAAGCCAACGGCGATTTTCACACCACCTCCTTCGACGTGGGCAACCACTATCAGGGCGACATCACCCGCATCGAGAAATACGACCCCAACAAAGTGTGGTCGGCAGTGCTCTACGATGCCGACCAGCAGGGCTTCCCCTACCTCAAACGCTTCGCGCTGGAGGGTAGCCCGCGCAAGCAAACCTTCGTGGGCGACAATCCCGCCTCCAAATTGGTGCTGCTGACAGACACCGTTTATCCGCGAATAGAAGTTGTGCACGGCGGAAACGATGCGTTCCGTGGCAAGCAAGTCATTGACGTAGAGGAGTTTATCGCGGTTAAAGGGTTTAAGGCGAAAGGTAAAAGGCTCACTACTTTCAACTTGGCGAGCGTGAAGGAGTTGGAGCCTACGCGCTTCCCCGAATCAAGTGCTGAGGAGGCTGCACCCGGTGCCGACATTGACGGTGCCGACATTGACGGTGCCGAAGATGACGAGAAGCCGGTGGATGAAATCATTGATGAAATCACCGGACAGAAAAGACTATTTTAGTTATGATTAAAAAAGCGATGCGTAAATATTTGATTGGTATGTTGTTGGTGTTTGTGTTGCCGCCCGCGGCGGCGCAGGAGATGACTTACCAGTCCACGATGCTGGGGGTGATGGGGCAGGCAGCCATTTACGACACCTACATCACGTCGTCTAACTACGCGGGGACGAATTTTGGGCTGTTTCACGAGCAAATGCGCATGACCGGACTGAACGAGAGAAGCATCGCGATGCAGCATCTTTTCAATCTCAATGTGGCTGTAGACGACATACAGTCGATGGCGATGCTGGAATACGGCTGGGGGCTGCATCATCGTTTTGAGCCGCTCAACGGGTTTCAATTTTTTTTCGGAGGACAGGCTCACGGGATGATTGGCGGCATCTACAACTTGAGCAGCAACGGCGGCAATAATCCGGCGACTATTAAATTGCACTTCGATTTGGGGCTTTCGGGCATCGCGGCATATCAGTTGGAGGTCAAAAAGCAGCCCGTGAAGTTGCGCTATCAGGCGACTATACCGGCAGTGGGACTGTTTTGGGCACCCGGATTTGGGCAGTCGCTTTTTGAGATTAGTTTGAGCAAGTATCCGATAACATTTGCATCGTTTCACAACTATTTGTCGATGCGCAATGTCCTGTCGGTGGAGGTGCCGTTCAAATACGCCACCGTTCGCCTGTCGTATGTCAATTGGATGTATGAAACACGTATCAACGATAATGAAACACGCATCCATACGAATACGCTGTTTTTTGGGCTTTCAAAATATTTTACCGTCCAGCCCGGGCGGAGTGTTAAACAGTTTATGGAATAGCGGCGATGAAAAAATTTCTAAAATATGGTTGGCTGGGACTGTGTGCATTGCTTTTGGGGTCGTGCATCGAAATAGAAAACTTCGACAACACGCCGAAAGGCAATTTTGAGGCTTTGTGGAAAATTATGGATGAGCATTACTGCTTTTTCAAGCTAAAAAACGTTGATTGGGACGCTGTACATGTGAAATATGCCCCATTAATTACCAATGACATGTCGGACACGTTGCTGTATGATGTATTAGTCGATATGCTTCATGAGGTCAAGGATGGGCACGTCAACCTGCAGAATGGCGGTCTGACCGGAGCCTATATGGGTCAGTATCAGAACTATCCGACAAATTTTAATCTTACAATACTTGAAGAGGATTATTTAGGGTCTAAGTACTTCAACACCGGCAGTATACAATATAAGATATTGGACGACAATATCGGATACATTCGTTACGAAAAGTTTTCGTATGGAGTCAGCGAAACGAATATGGACTATATCCTTTACCGTTTTCGCGACTGTCACGGCATCATTCTTGATGTGCGCAGCAACCCCGGCGGCAATCTGAGCAATGCCGATTTAATTGCGTCCCGCTTTGTTGAGCGCAAAACATTAGTTGCCTATATACACCACAAGACCGGCAAGGGGCACGACGACTTTTCCAACCGCCTGCCCATATACATTGAGCCGCCCGCCGGTCGCGTGCTGTGGCTGCGTCCCGTGGTGGTGCTCACTAACCGCCGTTGCTTCAGCGCGACAAATGCCTTTGTGAGTTATATGTCCAACTTTCCCAACGTCATCACCCTTGGCGACCGCACAGGTGGCGGTGCCGGCTTGCCCTTTTCGTCATCACTTCCCAATGGCTGGGGCGTGCGCTTCTCCGCAAGCCCGCAGTACAATTCCAAAATGCAAGAAATAGAATCCGGCATCGACCCCGATATTTTTATCGACCAGACCGACGAAGATAAGGCAAATCACCTCGACACGCTCATTGAGACGGCTCGGAAGTTGCTGAACAGCATGAATCATGAATAGCATGAAGAAAGAGCCGACGCAATAGCCGTGCGCGACTGCTCACTGAGGCTTTGCAGATGGCTGACCACCTCTTTGCGGTCGCTCCTGTTGATTGTTTGAGGCGGAATGGGCGGGTGAATGTGCAGCTCCATCCGATGCGGACGAATGCGAACGGTGTGTTTCGACATCACTTCAAATGCCCCGTTGATGGTGAGCGGCACAATCGGCAGTTGCAAATCAACCGCTATTTGGAACGCCCCCTTTTTGAATTTCTGCATTCGACCGTCGGGCGTGCGCGAGCCTTCGGGAAACACAACGACCGAATTGCCGTGCTGCAACTTTTCTTTGGCAAAACGAATCGTTTTTTCAATCCCTCTGGGCGAAGAATTATCCACAAAAATAAATCCTGCCGATTCGCACGCCTTGCCAACGATAAACATCTTGCGCAAACTTTGCTTCATCATCCACTTGATTGGCACACCCAAATGGGCGAATATCAGCCAAATATCGAAAGCACTCTGGTGGTTGGCAACAAAAATATACGACTGCCGGGGGTCTAAATGCGCGCGTCCCGTCACCGTCACCGGACAAAAAGTAATCCAGCACACCAGCCGCGACCACCATTGGGACGGATAAAAACTAAACAGCCGCTCACCGCCAAGAGAGCACCCAATAATGGTTATCAAAGAAGTCAAAAACGTGGAAGCCAGCATGATAGGCAACCAAATAAAAAGCTCGTAAAATGCCAAAACAATCTTTTTCATGATAAAACAGTTCTATAGTTTCCACAAAAGTACGAAAAAAAAATCAAAAACAAGCAAAAAATTGAAATTATTTCACGGATTTTTCCCACTCTGCCGCCACCACGCACAAATTGTTGTACCACACCTGCCCAAATTTGCGGATAAGTGGCTCTTTTAGAAACTGATAGACCTTGATGCCGCGCTTTTTGCCACACGGGGCGGCGGCTTCGCAAAGAAACCATTTGTGGTAGTTGACCGCCGTGAAGGTGTCGTATTTTTTGAGGCGAATGGGATACAGATGGCACGAAACGGGCTTTGAAAAATCCGTTTCGCCGGCACGAAAAGCCTGCTCAATGGCACAGAGGCAGGTGCCGTCGGCATCGTAGCAGGTGAACACGCAATCCTTTCCATCCACGATGGATGTCACAAATTCGCCGTCGGCATCCACATACACGGGTCCGTATTCGTCAATCACTTTTTTTGCCTTGTCCGAAAGCCTGTCCCACACGATGGGCACCACAGCCTCCAATTGCGCGATTTCGTCCATCGCCACGGGCGCGCCCGCATCGCCCTCAACGCAGCAGCAGCCCTTGCAGGCGGCGAGGTCGCAGCAAAAAAATTGCTCGAGAACGTCCAAACTCACGATTTTATCTTCTATCTGTATCATCATCCGTCATTGCGGGCTTAGCCCCTGTGTTGTAACTCTGTCCCGCGAAATTCCTCATTGAATTTGCCATTATCATATATCAGCGTGCCGTTCACAAACGTTTTGACCACCTTGTGGGAGAAGGTGGTGCCTTCGAGGGGCGACCAGCCGCATTTGTAGAGCAGGTTGTCCGCGGCAACTGTCCACGACTGGTTGGGGTCAACCAGCACTAAATCAGCGTAATAGCCCTCGCGGATGTAGCCTCGGTCTTGCAATCCGAACAGCTGCGCGGGGTTGTGGCACATTTTTTCGACCACCATTTCGCGGGTAAACACGCCCTGCCGGCAGAGTTCGAGCATCACGGTGAGTGCGTGTTGCACCATCGGTGCGCCGGAGGCGGCGGTGAGGCACGAGCCTTGCTTTTCGTTCCACGAGTGGGGCGCGTGGTCGGTGGCAACGATGTCTATTTTGCCGTCAATCAACGCCTGCCGGAGGGCATCGCGGTCGGCAACCGTTTTGATAGCCGGATTCCACTTGATGCGATTGCCCAACCGCGCATAGTCTGCGTCTGAAAACCAGAGGTGATGCACACACACCTCGCTTGTTATCCGTTTATCGGCTAATGGCTTAGCAGATAAAAATTCCATTTCTTTTGCGGTAGACAGATGAAACAGATGCAGCCGTGCGCGGTGTTTTTCCGCCAACGCCACCGCCTGAGCGGAGGAGGCATAGCAGGCTTCACTGCTGCGAATTTTCGGGTGAAAGGAAACATCCAAATTTTCGCCCAACTGGCTGATATAGTGCGCTTTATTGGCGCGGATAATTTCTTCGCTTTCGCAATGCGCGGCGATAATCATATCCGTTTCGGCAAACAATTTCTCCAACGCAGCGGGATTATCCACCAGCATATTGCCGGTGGACGACCCCATAAAGACCTTGATGGCAGTTGCCCGCCGTGCACCCGCTTTGTGCAACTCGTCCCAATTGTCGTTGGTCGCGCCCATAAAAAAGGAATAATTTGCCAGGGATTCTTTCGCCGCGCGCTCAAATTTATCGTCAAGAGCCTCAACAGTAGTGGTTTGCGGCACCGTATTGGGCATCTCCATAAACGAAGTGATGCCCCCGGCAACGGCAGCGCGCGATTCGCTGTGAATATCACCCTTGTGCGTCAATCCCGGCTCGCGAAAATGCACCTGGTCGTCGATAATGCCCGGCAGCAACAACAGCCCCTCGGCATTTATTTGGGTGGAAGGTGGAAGGTGTGAGGTAGAGGGTGGAGCGTCTTCCACCTTGCACCCTTGACCCTGCACCCGCACAATGCGCTCCCCATCAATCCACACCGAAGCCTTGCAGGTTTTTCCCTCGTTGATGATTGTTGCGTTTTTGATACAAATCATATTTTGTTCCATTGATGTTTCTCTTTATGCCTCTGTAAACCAACACATAATTAGCGCGGGTGTCTGCTTCGTTCATTGATTTTCAATTTTAAACAATTTTTTCGATTGAGATAGTTTCAAAACAAAATGCTGCTCGTCTTTTAATTCATCGGGAAGTTTATCGGATAAAATAGACGCGACAAACTGTATTTTGTGAGAATTTACAAATTCGCCAATTTTCACCAATTGATTATCGTGCATTAACTCTTTTTTATCGCTAAGCAAAAAATGTAAACAAGGGATATTTTCCTCATCGGCAAATAAGGTATAAGCAATATCAAAACTTGAAATTTCACCTTGTTTTTTGCCTGAACTTAGATTTGCATTAAAAGCATTAAACTTATAAAAACGGTGTCCTTTTTTAGTTGCAATATCTGGTTTTATTGCATATTTTTCACCATAAAGGATATCTGAAATTTTAGCAAACTGAATATTAAATTTTGCTAATTGAGATTTGACAATTTGGTCAAAATTATCTGAAAACAACTCATCATCAATTTCTTTTAATTGCTTATGATATTCTTTCATATTATCCTCAACTTCTGTCAATTGCTGAATAATATTCTCATATTCTCCCTTTTTTTGATATTTTTCATTCATTTGCACAATAAGGGATTCTAAATCTTCAAAAGAATCGCTTTTTGTTATTAGTTCAGAAAGTCGGAGTTCTTCAACTAACAGTTTTTTTAATTCATTATTTTGTTTAGTTATATTGAGATTTATACTCGGCAATTCTTTGTTGACAAATTTAACTTTTTCATTAATCATTTGATTGTGATAACTAACCAAATCATTGAATTTCTTTTGAATAGTTGGAATAAGATTTGTTGCTTGTTGATAAATTGTCTCCAATTGTTTCAAGTCAATATTTGAGACTTTCCCACTTAACTCTTGTTCTGTTTCTTCGATAAGTCCTTTTTTGATATTTAATTTATTGATTTCGGAAGTAGTTTTATTAATACGATACTTCAATTGATTCAGTTTTTCCAAATCAGATTCAAAATTTTCATTCAGATTCAAACTTGATTTTCTTTTTTCCAATTCTTCAATATCATTGTTTATCAACACAAGCGCAGTTTCATAAGCCGCTTTGGTTTGATTTCCTTCTAAGCGCGTTTTAAAAGTATTTTCCTGCTTTAGTTTAGCAACGATTTTCTGTTTGGCATTTCCATTTGTAAATTCACAGCCAAATAAAAATAGATAAAGTGTTTCATATTCTACATCAGAAGTATATTTGTCAAGTGTTTTTAAAGTATTATTAATACTATCGTCTTTGTAGCGAATATTATGGGATATAATTTGCCTAAACGTTGGCTTATCTGCATGGTGCTCAGGAAAAATCAATTCAGACAATTTTGACTCAAATTCGGTATCCAAATATTGATTGCCATTTATTTTTCGTATGTTATTTTTACCACGTTGCACAAAATTACGCTCAATTACTATTTCTTCAGTATTGTCATTCTCTAAATCCGCGATTAATACAAGCGTGATTAGAATTTCATTTTTTATCAGAAAATCTTTTACTAATTGATACTCTTGTTTTTTACTTTCGGGGTCAACATAAATATTTTTGGCATCTGCACCCAAACAAAAATCTATCAATTTCAGCACGGTGGTTTTGCCTACGCCGTTGCCTGTAATTTCTTCGCTGCTTTCGTCCACAATCAAATTAAGTCCGTTGTGAAATTCAATCTCACGGATTATCTGATTCTTTTTCGATATGGTCAATGATTTTAAGAACATAATATCCCTCCTTCTGAATTTAATTTTGCAACTCCTAATAAATAAAGCCAATCAAGACATAAAATGAATATTGGAAAAGAAATTTTCCTCTTCTCATTTACCGCTTGAAACAAATCAAACAAGTCTTTAGTACCACCTTGTTGGAGTGATTCCAAAACCAATGCGCCATTGTAGTAAACGCTATTTTCGGGGTGAATATTATCCGGTAGTAGCATAATTGTAATTTTGAGGGTTATCAAAAATTTTACAACGAATAAACGCATCAACAACCAAAATGTCAACACATTGTTCTAATTCCTCATTAGTTTCTACCGTATTATTTGAACTATTTTTTACTCTATCTACAACTTTGTCTATTACTGCCAAAAACAATTTGTCGCCTGAAAAATTATTGCTTTTTGCTTGTATATATTCTTGCTTGATAGCATTTAATACAGAACTGCTTTTGTTATACCCAAGAGTGTCAAATTCCGTGTATATCCTATCAACCATGCCCATATATGTTTTCCAATCGGATATAATTTCTTTGGCATTAGTGAGTTGGTTAAAGTCAATTTTCCGCTCAATTTCAAAACTATTGATTTCAATGGCATTTGCCTGATTATCTAAATTTTCTTTTGATAAAATATTAATTATTGCAGATAAGTTGCTTTCAAGTTTAACAATGTCAGGTTCAGAACCTAATTCCTTCTTGATAAATTCATAGATTGTTGTCAATGGCTCAATTTTCAAGTCTTTGATAGTTTTAAAAATTGAATTTTTATCAATTATATCAATTTCGAAATTAAAACTAATCCCGTATGGATTTTTAAATGTATTCGTCCTTAAATTGTCCGCATCGTTTGCGATAGAAATAAATTTGAAAGTATATCCTTGTTTTTGATATTGTTTGATACTATCTTTTGACAACGATTTTTCAATTTTTTGTTTTGTATTTGTAGCAGAAACTTGAATTACAAATTTATTTGTTTTGTCTATCAAATCTATTGATTCAACATTCGGATTATTTACATTTTCATTAGCAAGAGACCATCCATAAAGGTTATTCAGTAAATCTCTATAAAAATTTTCGGAATGGGTATGAAGGTCTAAAATATTTAACCTACCTCTCGAACTAATCCGGGAGGCAAGCATATTTAATTTTCTTTCAATATATGAAAAATAGTCTGCTCTATTCATCCTATGTGTAATTACAATATTATTTTTCCCCCGCTTGCGGATATTTGCGGAACAGGCTGCTCCATTTCAGTTGGATGACTCCAAAAAAGGCTTCGCCGAAGATGCCGCCGCTCATTTTGGATACGCCTTCTACGCGATTGACGAAGATGATGGGCACCTCTTTCAGGGTGAAGCCGCATTTGTAGGCGGTGTATTTCATCTCGATTTGAAAGCCGTAGCCCTTGAATCTGATTTTGTCCAAGTCGATGGTTTCCAGCACTTTACGGCGGTAGCATTTGAAGCCGGCGGTGGTGTCGCAAATTTTCATTCCCGACACAATCCGCACATATTTGGACGCAAAGTAGGACATCAGCACGCGCGAAATGGGCCAGTTCACCACATTCACACCCGTAACGTAGCGCGACCCGATGGCAATATCCGCACCCTCGACCGTGCAAGCCTGATAGAGCCGAATCAAATCGTCGGGATTGTGCGAAAAATCGGCATCCATCTCGAAAACATACTCGTAGGTGTGCTGCAAAGCCCACTTGAAGCCGGCGATATAAGCCGTCCCCAAGCCCAATTTGCCCGCCCGCTCCACGAGGTGCAGCCGGTCGGAAAATTCCGCCTGCAATTTTTTAACGATTTGCGCCGTGCCGTCGGGCGAATTGTCGTCGATAATCAACAAATCGAAGGGGTGAGGCAACGACATAACCTTGCGAATCATCTTCTCGATGTTCTCCTTCTCGTTGTACGTGGGTATAATTACAATGCTATCTTTCATTTTGCAAAGGTACGCATTTTTTTCAAAAGCCGTTGATATAGCCCAAATAAAATTCAAACAGTTTGCCGCGCGCTGCCGCCACGGCGGAGTATGTGGCATCTTGCCCACGGGCGTAGGTATAACTTTCAAGCATCTTTTCGGCATCAAGAAATTTGCCGTATTTGGCGATTTGCCTGGCGGAATCCGCTTTTGAATAAGTGCCCGGTTTTGGGAAATACACGGAGGAGATGTTTCCACTCCTGTAAACGCCCTCGTAGATAAACAACCTGTCCTCGTCGAGACCGCCAACATAATTAGACCGCAAGTAGGTGTCCATTTCGTGCAGCAGAAGCGTGAATGCTTTTTGCGGGTTGGAATCGTCGAGCATAAGCGTTTCCTCCATACTGCCGGAGAAAAAGAGTCGGTTTATCTCCAAATACGTGAGATAGTCGCAGCGAAAGTAGTCAAATTCCTTATACAGTGTTTTATAGCCTGCTATGCGCGTTTGGGCGGCGGCTTGGGATTGCCAATGGGCTACATCTCTCTGCGCGTTTTCAGCCACCGTTCCTCCCGTGGCGTGCTGCCCGAGGTCGGAGTTCCAGTAGCGGTCAACCGCCAACTTGACACCGGCGGCTTCGTGGGTCGGCTCCATCTTCCACGTTTGAGCGGCTTCGTCAAACCACCACCAGTCATAGACTATTTTGACATTATCACTTTCGTAGTCCTTATCCAAATCGGCAGCCTTGCGATAGATGTAGGGGAGTGGCTCAATACCGCGCTTCAAGGTATTCCAATGCTCTTGGTAGACTTGGTAGATTTGTTGCAGCCGCTCGGGGTCAACGGGGAGGCTACCGGCACCAGGTCCGCAAACGACGATGGTCGTCGCGCGGGTGTTCGCTGCCTTCGCCGCCGTATCCGCCGTATCCGCCGTATTTATCCAGTTGATGATAATCCCGCCGTTTTTGGTCAGGGCATCTATCGCGGCATCGTCCAACACCCACTGTGGTGTGGATTCGGCGACTTCGTCGCCGCCTTTCGGCAGTTCGGGCAGCTCCTCGCACGCAGAAAGTGCGAGCGCGAGGCTCAGCGCGAACACTCTATAACTTGTTGCTTTGCAGCGAGTTAGTGCTGAAAAAGCAGATAGCTTAACCATATTATATAATGTGTTAATAATTCGGTGCAAAGATACGATGTTTTTTTGGAATGTGCAAATGTTTTTCAACTAAAAATTATGTTTTACTTATTTTATTAAATTCATAATTTTTTTGTACCTTTGCGCGGAGTTTTGCAGGGAGTGTCAAATTTTAAATGCGTTAAGGGGTATGTCGGAATTCAAACTTTTTTATCGAAAAGACGGTGCTATCAAGGTGAGCCGCAGTTTGGAGTTTCTCAAAAAAACGCCGGCGGCGCAGTTTCTTTGGATCGACCTCAACGATGTGGACGAGGAAGTGGAGGCGCAATTAGAGGATTTTCTCAAGATTTATATTCAGGAAGAGGAGGAAATGATTGAGATTGAAACTTCTTCGCGATTCGTGGAAACTCGTGATACGCTGGTGGTTAATATGAATTTTCTGAGCGACGATTATGAGAAAAATCCGGTGTCGTTCATCATCAAAAACGGTATCCTGATTTCGGTGCGCAACGGCGAACTGGCATCTTTCACGGAAACGGTGAAGCGCATATTTACCAATCCCGAAAATTATGCCGCCGGATGGAATGTGTTTCTGACGCTGATGGACACGCGCATCGAGTTTGACGCCGATATGATTGAGGCTAACACGCAGGAAATCACGCAGTTGAGTAACACCATTCAGGAAGCCGACGAAGACGCGCTGATGAAAATCAAGAACTTGCAGGAAAAAACGATGATGTTTCGCGAAAATATCATCGACAAGCAACGCGCCGCGTCTAATATGCTGCGCAGCAATCTCTTCCCGAAAGACCTGCACGACAATCTCACCATCCTGATAAAGGACATCAACTCCCTCTTGGAGCACATCCGATTCAGTTTTGACCGTCTGGACTATCTGCAAGACACATTCCTCGGCTTCGTAAACATCGAACAGAACAAAATCATCAAGATATTCACCATCGTGTCGGTGCTTTTTATGCCGCCCACGCTCATCGCGAGTATCTACGGGATGAACTTTGTTGGTATGCCCGAACTGGATACTGCTTGGGGCTATCCCGCCTCCCTCGGCGCGATGGTCATCTCCTCCCTCGGCATCCTGCTCTGGTTCAGAAAAAAGAAATTTCTTTGAGTTATGAGTTATGAATTATGAGTTATGAACTGATTGATTCCGGCGATTACGAAAAACTTGAACGCTTTGGGCAGTATGTCCTCCGCCGTCCCGAGCCGCAAGCTGTGTGGCGCAGAGCACTTTCTGATAGCGAATGGGTGGCACAAACCCATGCCTGGTTTCGCAAAGCCTCCCGCAGAGGCGAATCGCATTTGTCGTCCAACGCCGAAGGCAACGAAAAAGGCGAATGGATTTTGACGGCAGGAATGCCCCAACAGTGGTTTGTGGACTATACATACAACGATTTAAAGTTGCGTTTCCGCCTCGGATTAACCTCTTTCAAGCATGTAGGCATTTTCCCCGAGCAGGCAGAAAATTGGAATTACATTTACGACGCTGTGCGGGGGATTGCGGGTCAAGCCCGCGTACTGAACCTCTTTGCCTACACCGGCGGTGCTTCGCTGGCGGCGAAGGCAGCGGGAGCCGACGTAACGCATGTCGATTCGGTCAAGCAGGTGCTCAACTGGTCGCGCGAAAATATGGAAGCCTCCGGGCTTGACAACATCCGCTGGGTGTGCGAAGATGCCCTGAAATTTGCCCTCCGCGAAGCCAAACGCGGCAAAAAATACCACGGCATCCTCCTCGACCCGCCCGCCTACGGTCGCGGTCCCGACGGCGAACGCTGGATTCTCGAAGACGACATCGCCGCCCTGATGCGAGCGTGCAGCCAAATTGTCGAAGAAGAAAACGCCTTTGTCGTCCTCAATCTCTATTCGATGGGCTTCTCGCCGCTCGTCGCCGACAATTTGCTGCGCGACTACTTCCCAAGCCTCGCCCAACGCACCTGTGGCGAACTTTTCCTCCCCGACAACGCCGGCAGAAAATTGCCGCTCAGCGTTTTTTGTCGTGCAAAAACAATTTAGACTTTTTGTGCTTGCTTTTTCAAAAAAATGTTGCTACCTTTGCAACCGATATTTACGAAAGAGATAAGTAAATGCGAGTGATAACTTTTTAAACAATAGGAGATTATGAAAGCATAACGGCGGTAATGCGCACATTTTAAATAAAAAAAGCGTTTTGCTATATTCTGGCTCAATGAAACTTCGACAATTTCAAACCGCCAAGGATAGAGTGATGACGTTCACGCAGCTGCGTTGCGTTGGGCGGACTCATTTTATTTGGCGGTAAAAGGTAGTCGAAGACCTCATTGAGCGGATAGAAATTAGAGTTTTGTCCGCGCTTTTTTATGCTGCGTATCTGAGGAGGGACAAAAATAAAAATCGTAAATAAAAAAAAATTAAAAATGTATGAAAACGAAAAAATTATTTGTGTTTATGGCGGCTTGTATGCTGCTTGTGGGGTGTGAGAAAGAGGTAGAGCCGACCATGTCTGTAAGTACAAACTTGGTGACTGTCGGGAAAGATGTGTATAGTTCCCTCCTTGTGATAAGATGCAATCTGGCTACGGATTGGACTGCTACTGTTGATGCTACTTGGTGCTCTATTGAGCGTGGAAACAAGCCGCCAAAGGAAGATGGTGATGAGGTTTATTGGAAGTATGAACTTTATGTCACCGTAGAAGCCAATCCAACGATTACGGAACGTACAGCTACGATAACCATTCAAGCAGGTGCATTACAAGAAAAAGTTACTGTTACTCAAAAGGCGGGGGATGCGACTTTATCCACTACTCCAGCACTTATCTACCCTGAAACTAATGCCGCCGCCGGTACTTATCCCATAAATGTCACAAGCAATGCCGAGTGGACAACAGAAGTAGAATATATCTATGACCCCAGTTGGGGGGAGTACCAAGATAAAACTTGGTGTGTTTTGGAGCCGTCTTCCGGCAGTGGCAGTGGCGTTATTACCGTGAATTTACCCCAAAACAGCACTCATTTCCGCCGTTGGGCTACTATTACAATTTCATCAGGAAATTTAGTGCAAACAGCCACTATTGGTCAGCATGGGGTGCCGGCTTTCGAAAATGAAGGTGTTACTATCAATGGCATTACATGGGCGACAAAAAATGTAGAGGGCAGTGGCACTTTTGCCTATTCTTCACAAGACCCGGGCAAGTATTATCAGTTTAACAGAATTTGGGGTTACAGTTATATTGCCGGAAAAATTGAGCCTGAATTTAATGCGGATGTTTACAGAAATGGCGACTGGTTTCTTATCAATGACCCAAGCCCTGAAGGGTGGAGACTTCCGACATCGGAGGAAATGGAAAATCTGCGAACTTCCGGTTATCGCTGGGTAAGCGATATTAAAGGCGCATGGTTTGGTCCGGATGCCCAAACAGCAACTTTTGGGGAGCCGGGGAATGCTGTGTTTTTGTCTGCAAATGGTGCCTTGTGGAATGGGGATATGTCAACAGAACAAGGCGAAGGACAGTATTGGACAAAAAGTACTCCTAGTGGAATTTCACAGGCGTTACGCTTTGGAGCATGGGGTTCAAAAAAGGTTAACGATCCCTATGATGGTATCAACAAAATCTGTGGACTTTCCATCCGTTGCGTAAAAGAATAATACTTATCAATAAACAGATAAAAACATTTCTTGTTCGCAAAACCGCCCGAGAGCGCAAGCTTTCGGGTGGTTTATTTTTTTCATTGTGATTGGAAATTTTTTGTAACTTTGCGCCCACAATTAAGAGCGAAAAATTATGAAAACAGCAAATTATTTAGAATTAAAAAACAACTTGGAAAGTTATCTTGATACGGTCGTAGATGATAGTGAACCCCTTATTGTGCATCGTTCGAGTGCCGGTAGCGTGGTTGTGATTTCTCTGGACGAGTACAACGCAATTGCAGAAACCGAACATATCCGTTCATCACCGGCAATGATGGAACGCTTGTATCGTGCTGAGCAAAACATGAGAGCCGGCAAAGGGGTGAAAATTGATTTAAACGCTCTCTGATGGATATTGTTTTTTCACCGGAAGCGGAGGAGGATTTTAACTATTGGAGGAGTAATGCCGCAATTGTTGACAGAATTAAACGTCTATTGAAAGACATTGCCGAGCATCCTTATACCGGAATAGGTAAACCGGAACGATTAAAATGGGACCTTTCCGGCAAGTGGTCAAGAAGAATCACCGCAGAGCATCGCGTTATTTACATAGTTCGCAACGAGTACGATGATGTTTATGTTTTGGCTTTGCGATACCATTATTCAAAATAAATTTGCTGCATTGCAAAAAAATTCATACCTTTGCACCCATGACAACAGAAGATAAATACAGCGAGTGGTTTTTCCAATCCGATTATGATTTGGAAACGGCAGAATATATGCTAAATTCAGGTCGCACTGTTTATTGTCTCTTTATGTGTCATTTATCTTTGGAAAAGGCACTCAAAGGACTTTATTTAAAACGGCTGAATGAAATTCCACCAAAGTTGCATGATTTGCGTTATTTGATAAACAAAATTAATCTTGGAGTATCGGATGAACAGTTTGAGTTTCTGGCAACAATAAATAGTCTGTCAATAGCCACACGCTATCCTTCAGATTTGAGAGGCTTGATAGCCGTGTATTCAACGGAACAAACCGCAAACATTTTACAACAAACAAAAATAGTACAGCAATGGATAAAACAACAATAACAGAGGTACTTAATTATTTTAAAAATGCGTTAGTCGCCAATGGCATAAAAGACAATAACATTGCCTTGTTTGGCTCTGCACTGACCGGCACAATGCACGAGGATAGCGATTTAGACATTATCATCATATCCAAATCGTTTGAAAAGAAAGACATTTTTGAACGGGTTGAAATGACCCTAAAACCTGAAACCGAAGTGAGGCGCAAGTATAATATCCCGATGGATATTTTGACGATGTCGCCGCAAGAATACAAAGAATCGAAAGAAGTGCTTTTCAAATCTGAAATCATATTGTAAAAAATTTATTACCAAACTCACATAGGGACACACTTTGGAAATTTTTTGTAACTTTGCGCCCGTGAATAAACATCTATATATCATTGCCGGGTGCAACGGGGCGGGTAAAACTACGGCTTCGTTCACTATTTTGCCGGATAGTTTGAATTGCAAAGAGTTTGTGAATGCGGACGAAATTGCACGGGGGTTGTCGCCTTTTCAACCGGAGAAAGTCGCCATAGAAGCCGGCAGAATAATGCTGCATCGGATAAATGACCTTTTGAACGAGCAAGCAAATTTTGCCTTTGAAACAACTTTGGCAACAAAATCACATAAAGACACCATTTCACGGGCTAAGGCAGCAGGATACAATGTTACGTTGCTGTTTTTCTGGCTACAGACGGCAAGTTTGGCAAAAGAACGGGTGAAAAAGCGAGTGGCAGAAGGAGGGCACAATATTGATGAAGCCGTAATAGAGCGCAGATATTTAGGCGGAATCCACAACTTGTTTGATATTTATCTTCCCATCGCAGATGCTGTACTGATTTTCGATAATTCGGAGGGAAAACAGGAGTTGATTGCGGAAAAAACAAAAATAGATGACTTGTATGTAATTGATAATGAAAAGTTTAATAAATTGAAATACTATTATGACAACACAAGAAAAAATTGAAGTGAAAAATAAAGTCCTCAAAGGGCTTGACATTGCCTACGAAAAACTCCTTGCCGACACAAGGGCTAAAAATGGCGAATTGATTGTTTTGCGTGATGATAAAATTGTGGCGATAAAGCCGTAGAATATGATGAGAGCGCACAAAAATCACTTTTATGCGCTCCCACGTGAAGGTTTCAGTCTTCTATGAAGGGGTTTTGTCCTTCTTCCATTTTCATACGAATACGATTAATAAAACCAGTAGAACTTTAACTTCGGTTAAAAACCTGTCTTTGTTATAAATGAAATTCGCTGCAAAGGTAAGGAAGATTTGCAAACTTTCCAAATTTTTTATGTTAAATTTGTGTTTACGTTGTGTTATTTTTTTGTTTATGTTATGTTTACGTTTTGTTAAGACGAATTTTGTTTGCAAAAATAGTTGTTATTCGAATAATTATCACTAACTTTGCGGCGTAAGAGGATTATTGTTTAATAATTAATACGTAAGTAAATATGAAAAAGATTTTTGTATCATTATTCGCCCTCGCGAGCCTGAACGTGGCTTATGGGCAAAAAACGGTGGTCGTGCTTGACCCTATTGTTTCGGGCGACCAAGTGACTGACATGCAGAAGGCGATTATTCGCGCCACTTTGGAGGAGTTCATTTCCGTCAATGTGGGCGAGGTTGTTACTCATGCGAACGCCGACCTGAAATGTACCACGCAAATCACGGCGGAAGGCGAGGATTTCTTGGTGAAATCGTCGCTCGTTGAGATGAACAGTGGGCGCACAATGCTCACAGTCAGTGAGTTGATGAAAACAACCCCGAAAACGGAACTGCAAGCCGGCTGCAAACGCTTAGCCAAAAAGTTAACCGACGCAGCAGGCAAAGGAAGCCTTTCATCGGCTGCCAAGGGTGGGAATGCAACCGCTGATGCCAAAAGTGCGGCAACCGCCGGTGCTAACACCAACATCTACAAGCCCGACGGCATAGAATTGGTGTACGTGGAAGGGTCGCAACGCCTCGCCGGATTCTATATCGGCAAATATGAGGTGACGCAAGCCCAATGGATGGAGGTGATGGGCAACAATCCGTCGCAATTTCAGGGGAGTAATTACCCCGTCGAAAATGTCAGTTGGAACGATGTGCAGGTGTTCATCACCAAACTGAACGCGAAATCCGGCAGACAGTATCGCCTGCCCACGGAAGCGGAGTGGTCTTTTGCCGCAGGGGAAGGCAACCGGAACAGTTCGTTCGACTATTCAGGAAGCGGGAATGTGAAAGAAGTGGCGTGGTGTGCCGATAATGCGAACAATTCCACCCATCCGGTGGGTAAAAAGAAAGCCAACGCATTGGGCATTCACGACATGAGCGGCAATGTGTGGGAATGGTGCGCCGACAAAAGCGGTGACTCGTGCGTATGTCGCGGCGGCGGCTATGCCAATTATGCATCGCTCTGCAGCGTAACAAGTAGCAACAAGAGTGGACCCAAATTTCAATTTGGCGACTTGGGTTTCCGCCTGGCATTGCCTAAGTAGCGTTTTTTTTGTTCATAAAAATGGCAATCAAGGCTGAAAAAAAGTTACAACTTTTGACAACTTTGATTGCCATAAACAATTTTTTCAATGAGGTGCGCAAGTTCATGAGAATTTATCGGTAACTATTCAGGTGCCTTTTTTGAAGATTGGTTATAAGTTTGGAAAAAAGTTTTGAGTTGCGTTTTTTATGAACAATTTGGAGAAAAAAATTTAAGAGGCTGATTGATTTATTATTACAAAAAAATAGAATGTTGATAAATTTGAAAAATTTTTTTTTACGAGTTTATAACTTAAAAAGCAATAGTTCTGCAAAAAAGTTTTCAGGATTATAAACAGCCCATAACTATCATCATTTTTTATTTTAAAATTTATAAAAAGAAAGAAGATAATAATATGATTGTTGAAAAGATAAAAAGACTTGCGGCAGAGAAAAAGGCGGTCATTTTGGCGCACTATTATCAAGAGGCTGCTATTCAGGACGTTGCCGATTATGTGGGCGACAGCCTCGCCCTGGCGCGTTGGGCTGCCTCGACGGATGCCGAAGCGATTGTCTTGTGCGGTGTCCATTTTATGGCGGAGACGGCGAAGATATTGAGTCCCAACAAGCGCGTTTTTTTGCCGGACTTGGCTGCCGACTGTTCGCTGGCTGATTCGTGTCAGCCAACCGAGTTTGCGGCGTTTGTTAAGAGGCACCCCGACCATACGGTGATTTCATACGTCAATACCAGCGCGGCGATTAAGACGATGACCGATGTGGTGGTTACTTCCTCTAATGCCCGCCAAATTGTGGACAGTTTTCCGCCCGATGCCCGGCTGATTTTTGCGCCCGACCGCAATCTTGGAAATTATATTAACAGTGTAACGGGTCGCAAGATGGTTTTGTGGGAGGGTGCGTGCCACGTGCACGAGCGTTTTTCGCTGGAAAAAATTCTCGCCTTGAAAGGCGATTTTCCAAACGCTCTTGTTTTGGCGCATCCGGAGTGTAAAAGCGTGATTTTGAAGGTTGCAGATTATATCGGTTCCACTTCTGCTTTGTTGAATTATGCTACAAAGTCTGAAAGTCAGGAGTTTATAGTTGCCACCGAATCGGGAATTTTGCACGAGATGCAGGAAAAAAATCCCGACAAGTCGTTTATTCCGGCTCCGCCCAACGACAGCACCTGCGCCTGCAACGAGTGCAGTTTTATGAAATTGAACACGCTGGAAAAGTTATACGATTGTCTGAAAAATGAAACGCCGGAGATATTTTTAGACACAGCCACAATCACGGCAGCAGCCAAGCCGATTTTGCGGATGTTGGAATTGTCGAATAAATTGGGATTGTAGAAAATTTTTACTACCTTTGCAGCGTTTTTGAAGTGAGGAATTAAAATATGAAGAGGTTATTGTTATTTTTGTTGATTTTTACTGCTTTTTTTGGAAGTGCCGTGCTTATTGCAGGTTGCAATAATGGTACAGGTGACGAAGAAAATAATGGTGTGGTTGTGAATGATACGCTCCCTTATCCGGCGTGGGTGTATGCGTCGTTAGACCCTAACGCATTTGTTATTCTTCAATGGGAGGAAGTGCCCTTCGCAGTGGATTACAATGTTTGGCGTTCAAGTATTATGAATGCTGCCGATGAAAATTATATTTTGTTAGGCACCACGGGTGGCAGTGCTTATTATACTGATGAACATCCATGGAAGGGCAATAATTATTATAAAATACAGGCAATTGGCGAAACAGCCGACGGCGAACTTGTCGAAGGCTATAAAAATCCTGTTTTTGATACACAGTGTACATACAGTTTTGATGCTCCCAGAAATGTGTATGTAGAACGGCAAGACGGTGCTGTTTCGATTGGTTGGAGTGCTGTACAAGGCGCAAACGTAACTTACAGTGTTTTTCGCTCGACAACTCCCGGTGGCACACGTGAGCGGTTGAATAGTGGACCATTATCCGTCCTTACTTTTACTGATGGAAGCCCCTTACTCGGTTGGAATTACTATTACGTGCAAGCAAACAGTCCTTCGCTTGGTGCGACTGACTACAGTCTTCCTGCAGGTATCGAATTTCTCAATTCTGAGTCCGATAAGGTATATGTGGGTTTGGTGGCGTTTAGTAATGATGTTACGTTTACGAATCCCATCACTAACAACCTTGAATCTGTGCGGAATAGCATTAGCAATTTGACCAGGGGAGCGGATGCCACGGCACTCTGTTATGCCGTGTCGGAAGGTATGAAACTTTTTGACGACTTCGGTTTGCCTGAATTTGATAACATCTATATTGTTTCGTTCACCGATGGGTTTGATAATGTTTCAGGCGGTTTATATGGCGATGTCGTGCAGGCACTCGTGTTTGATAGGGCAAAAGCCGATTTGGAAGACTTGAGTATGAACAATAGCCTAATCAGCTATGCTATAGGCTTTGGGGGCGAGCCGAATGCGGAGTATATGAAAAAATTAGTTACGGGCATTGACCCTTCCGAAGGCTATCAAAAGGCTACCGACAACAATTTGGGTCAGGTGTTTACAGATATGGCAAACAGTGTGTTGGCAACGGCACAGAATGTTTATTTAGAAACAAATTACAGCATATATACGGACGAGTATCCAAAGTTTTTTTACATTAACGTGGAGGCAAAACAAAGTATAACCACTTATGCTGACTATGCCATTGGTAAATTGGGTGATTACAATATGTTTTCGGTAGTTAAACACGGCAGTTATTTTACTTTTGATGAACCGGTTGAAGGCATACGAACCGACAATAATAAGATACAAATTCCCCTCAAGAATTTTAAATTTATGGTCAACGGTTCCAATGCGATTGTGGAACGGAAAGATGTGCAGGTGTCTTTAAAGCCCGCCGGTCCGCTGGGCTATCCACCTCTCGAAGAATTTCAAGTCGATGAAGAAGACGGGTTTCCTGATGCACAGGATGTAGAGAAAAAGATTGCTGTGGTGTTGGTGTTGGATTGCAGTTCTTCGTTGACATATAATACGTTTAGTGCGGTGAAACAAGCCGCAAACAGTTTTATCACTACATTGGCTCGAGTAAAATAATAATAAAGTTTCACTTATATGGATTTGACAGTAATAAAGAATATCGTATTCGATTTGGGAGGGGTGCTCCTCACGTTAGACAGGGAGTGTTCCGTGAACCGTTTTGTTGGGTTAGGCTTGAAAAATGCCGATGAACTTTTGGATTGCTACCATCAGGAAGGCGTGTTTTTGCGCTTGGAAGAAGGCTCGCTTTCGCCGGCAGAATTTCATGACGCTATTCGCAAGGAAGCCGGCGTATATATCAGAAACAAGGATATTGACTGGGCGTGGCGCGGTTTCATTGTGGAAATGCCCGTCTATAAATTGAAAATGCTGGAGAGGTTGCGCGAGCGCGGCTACCGATTGTATCTCCTGAGCAACACCAACCCCTTCGTGATGAATTGGGCAATGTCTCCTTTTTTTTCGCCAAACTATAAGCCGATTTCCGACTATTTTGATAAACTTTACCTGTCCTATCAAATGAAATGCGTGAAACCCAACCAAATCATCTTCGACAAGATGATTGCCGATTCGGGCATGAAACCCTCCGAAACGCTCTTTGTGGACGACGGCGTGGCAAACATCGAAATGGGCAAGCAGTTAGGCTTCAAGACCTACTTAGCCAAAAACGGCGAAGATTTCCGCGAGATTTTCAATCTCTATTAGTTTCTAACGAAAAAATATTTTATTGATATTCAACGACTTATACATTTCCATCAAAAATAATTGCAAAAACATTTGGAGGATTAAAAATAATGTCGTACCTTTGCACCGTACAACCTCCCACGCTACCCATAGGAACAGCGCACCCAGGGAGGTTTTCGAATTTTAAATGGCTTCTGTTTATTCTTTCCAAACGGGAAATGTTTCCCAATCCGGCGGAAATCCCATCTCTTTCAGGTTGAGCAGTCGCCCGCCGGAGGCTAAAATGGTTTTTAATTCTTTGTAAAAATCATTGTTGTGGTCAATACCATTCAGCAGATATTTGATGCAACACAGAAGTGCAAAAATCTTGTTGGGTTTGATGGTTTGACTTTTAATTATATGACTGTCAATGAATGGTTTATGAGTGCTGTATGGCAAGACGATTAGCATAAAACGCCTGTTCCAGATGCGGCTGTGGTGGGCACAGTAATTGCGCAAAGCGGCGATGGCAAGTATCCAATTGACCAAAATTGTTGCATTGGGCAAGCCGAATGCTTCCGCGACCCGCGCTTTGGGTTTCGTTTGATTTTTCAACGCCGCCAACAGTTTGCCCAAGCCTCCAAACGAAAGAATTTCTAAACTCATCCACGCGGGCGGCAATGCAGGCACGTCATATTTTTGCCTGTAATAGGTGATAAATTCTTCGTCGCTGCGTTTGACATTTTCTTCGATTTTGCCAAGAATCTTAGTGAAATCTTCCTTTTTGTGATACAGCGTCGGATTCATAAACCAATGACTCTCATTGGTTTCCATCGCATATTCGTATGCAATTCGTGTGCGAATCGCCACCTCAATTTTTTCTATGGCTCGAAAAATGAGCCACCGCAGGCTGCTATCCAATTTGTATAAGTTGATAATCTCCTGAAAATGAATGTTTTTGCGCACAAAGCGACTGTCTTTTTTCCGTTCTTTGAATTGGAGCGGGTCGATGTATGCCCGCAATCGATTGTAACCAATTGTTTTTGTTTTTACTGCTGCTTCCATATTTTATTTGAATTAAACTTTTGCAAAGGTATGGCTTTTTTTCCACAAAACAAATTATTTTATTTTTTCATAAAATATGCACGCTGCTCGGGAGCGAAGTGCTCAAGGGCATAGCGCAACGCGGTGCGCGGCATCGTTTTGTGGTGCTTCTCCAAAAAAGTGAGCAGCGGCTCGCGGTCTTTTTTGCCTACTTCGCGGAGCATCCAGCCTACGGCTTTGTGCATTAAATCGTGGCGGTGGGGGAGGAGTTTTTCTGCCAGTGCCAGCGTGTCGTCGAATTGGTGGTGCTTGATGAATGTCCAGGTGGAGACGATGGCAATGCGCTGTTCCCAGAGGTTGTCGCTCTCTGCCAGGCGGTAGAGGACGCTTCTGTCCGGCTTGTCTAATAGATAGGCACCCACTACATCGCGGCAGGTTACGTCCACCAAATCCCAGTTGTTGGCTCTTCGGGCGTTTTGCAAATAGAAATCGAAGATGGCTTTTTGTTCGTTGGCGGGGGCGCGTTTGAACTGCTTGTCGAGCAGCAAGAGGGCTGCCAGCCGCACCTCGTGGTATTCCGAGTTGAGCAAAATTTGAATTTCGCTCAGAGGCAGTTTGGGGCAGCGTTTCACCACATCGCGCACCAAAGGCACGTTGATGCCGAGCATAACGTCGCCCTCGCCGTACTGTCCCTTGCCGTTTTTGAAAAACCGGCTCAGAAACTTTGCCTTTTCGGGATTGGCTACCGAAAGGAGTTCTTGCAAAACAAAATCAGCATTCATCTTTTCGCTTTTTGATGTGCAAAGGTACAAAAATATTCTTATAATATTCAGGGACTTATGCACCGCTTGTGAAAAAAATTGCGGAAATGTTTGGTGAATTAAAAATAGTGTCGTACCTTTGTTAAACTGAAAAATGATATGAAATACACCCAGAAGCCCCAAACTATTGGGCAACAAATAGAGATACTCAAATCGTCGGGCTTAACCATTGATGATGAAAAAATGGCGGCAAAACATTTGTCTACAATTGGTTACAATCGATTGCGGGCATACATCGACCCGCTCCAATTCAAAGAACGGAAAAAAGACAGTCGCTTTGTGCGCAAAAACATTCATTTTCTTCGATTTTGCCAAGAATCTTAGTGAAATCTTCCTTTTTGTGATACAGCGTCGG
>BNTR01000016.1 GCA_025996755.1 Bacteroidia bacterium | reverse complement strand
GCGACGTTTATGACAAGCTGGACGTTTCTGTTACGCCTCCCGATGCCACGCACAGCACGGTATTCTGGCACAGCGATAATCCCGCAATTGCCTCGGTGAACTCCGATACAGGGCGTATCACCGCCGTCAGCATTGGAACGACTTATATTATCGCCACTGCGGGCGGTATAACTGCGGTGTGTGAGGTTACGGTGAAAAATCCGGCTGTCATCCCGCAGGATATGACGCTGCGCGTGAACAAGAGCGCGTTGATTACTTACACTACACAGCCGGCTAACATGAGCCTTGTGGGTGCCACGTGGACATCCGATGATGAAACCATCGCCAAAGTGGTGGCTAACAACGTGGTCATCGGCGTGGCGGAGGGGCGAACGCTCCTCACAGTAACCACCTCCGACGGCGTGCAGGCAGGCTGCACGCTCACGGTGCTTCCTGCCGACCCCAACGACAAGGAGGTCGAAGATATTAACATCTATGGCTTCGATTATGTTCCCGCCACCGGCATGGCTCCTCTGAAGACGCTGCTCCTTTTCACGGGTCAGACCTACGACCGCCTGTTTGCCGAGGTGCTGCCGGCGGACGCTACCTTTGATGCCCTGCTGTGGGTGTCCGAACGACCGGACATCGCGACAGTCAATCAGGACGGGGTGGTAACTGCCCTGAAACAGGGGAAAGTGAACATTATCGCCGTTGCCGGCGGTCAAACGAAAGTGTGCGAAGTGACGGTGGAAGTGGTAACGGTTACACCCGCCACCTTAATCCTCAAAGTCGGCACGACAGCCGCCAACCCCCTGACAGCCACGGTAACACCATATAACGACCCCTACGACAATGCGGTGTGGTGGTCAGACGACCCGAGCATCGCCTCTGTGGGCGGAGATGGGATTGTATTCGCCGAAAGCGTGGGAGAAACGATGATTTATGCCACGGAGTGGGAACACGAATCAGCCTGCAAGGTAACGGTGATATCCGACGTAGAGCTTGCTATCACACCGGAAACAATAGAACTTATCCCGGAAGAAATTTACAACAAATTGGACGTTACGGTCACGCCGCCCGATGGCATTGATGCCGCCTATACCTTTTCATCCGAAAAGCCGGACATCGCCACGGTGGATGAATTTGGGGTAGTAACCGCCCTGCAAGAGGGAACGACAAAGATTTTTGCCACCACTGCGGGCGGGCTATCAGTTTTCTGTACAGTCAAGGTCGTCTCGCCGGTCATGCTGCCCTTTGCCCGCATCATCGAGGACCGCAAGTTCGATGGCGGCACCAATCCGCATGGCTGGTGTGACATCAGCTTTGTCCTGGAGTGGAAGCCTAGCAAGAATACCAGCCAGGCGGCAATCGAGGAAGCGATGGCAGCGGCCTTAGAAAAATGGAATGAGTATGCGGCGAAGGTTACTCCCCAGCCCTTCATAGATGATGGCGCTGACGGGGTATGGGAAGCGATGAACCGCACTGATGTTTTTACTAATGCTGGTAGCGGCGGGAATCCGAAATACAAGATAAATGCGGCCCCCGTTGTTATCCACCGGTACTGGCCGGCATCTGAGGGGGCGTCGCTGCCGACCAACTGGGTCGCCTATATGACCACCGAGGGAGCCCGGGCGGCAGCGTATAAAGATGCCGTGGATAAGATAGGAACAATGATGAAGGCTCTCTTGGACTCCCCCTACCAGGATGTATTTATGCCGCTCTATATAGCGATGGAGGGGGCTCTCCCCGGGCCCAATGGGATTCCTTCGGAAACGCAACAGGCGAGCTGGGAACACGTTACTAGTACTGGTTCCGGTAGTTATTTTGTCGACACCGATTCGAACAGGGGGTACTTGTATGAATATTACCTGGGGTATATCCCGAAGCCCGATGATTGGACTCCTGCAATTATTTTGAGCGGCGGAAGGGGAATGAATCTGGAGGGCCGGTGACCGGCGGGCGGGCGAAATTTCTAAGAATAATTGCCCAAACGTTTGACAATTCAAAAATTTGCCGTACCTTTGCGGAAAAATATAATGGAAATGAAACGGACAAGAATAGTTGATTTGTTGGCGACACCCGAATTGAACAGGGAAGTGTGCGTGAAAGGCTGGGTGCGCACCCGTCGCGGCAATAAAAATGTGGCTTTCATCGCACTCAACGATGGCTCTACGATTAACAATATTCAAATTGTGGTGGATATAGACAAGTTTGGGGAGGAGTTTCTCAAGCCTGTTACCACCGGGGCGTGCATCTGTGCAACGGGCTTGCTGGTGGAATCGCAGGGACAAGAGCAATCGGCTGAAATTCAGGCATCTGCGATTGAGATTTACGGCACTGCCGACCCTGTTACTTACCCGCTGCAAAAGAAAGGACACACGCTCGAATTTTTGCGCGAGATTGCCTCTCTGCGCCCGCGCACAAACACATTTGGCGCGATTTTTCGCATCCGCCACCACTTGGCAAAAGCCATTCACGACTATTTCGATGCGCAGGGATTTTACTATTTCCACACGCCGCTGATTACGGCTTCCGACGCAGAGGGCGCAGGCTCCATGTTTCAGGTAACGACTTTGGACGTGGCTAATCCGCCGCGCACAGCGGACGGCAAAGTGGATTATGCGCAGGATTTCTTCGGCGCAAGCACCAATTTGACGGTTTCAGGACAATTGGAGGGCGAACTCGGCGCGATGGCACTCGGCGGCATCTACACGTTTGGTCCAACCTTCCGCGCCGAAAATTCCAACACCCCGCGCCACCTGGCTGAGTTTTGGATGATTGAGCCGGAAGTGGCGTTCAACGACATCACAGACAATATGAATTTGGCGGAAGATTTTTTGAAATACATCATAAAATATGCAATGGAGCGTTGTGCCGACGACATCGCCTTTTTGGCGAAGATGTATGACAACGAGTTGGTGGAACGCCTCAATTTTGTTATCGCCAACGATTTCAAACGCCTCACCTACACCGAGGGCGTGGAGATATTGGAAAAAAGCGGCAAGAAATTCGAGTTTCCCGTCTATTGGGGAGCCGATTTGCAGTCGGAACACGAACGCTATCTGGTGGAAGAGCATTTCAAGCGTCCGGTTATCCTGACGGATTATCCGAAAGAAATAAAGTCGTTCTATATGAAGCAAAACGACGACGGCAAAACCGTGCGCGGAATGGACGTACTTTTCCCGAAAATCGGCGAAATCATCGGCGGCTCCGAGCGCGAAGCCGATTACGACAAACTGATGACGCGGATGAACGAACTGAAAATGTCCACCGAAAGCCTCTGGTGGTATCTCGACACGCGCAAATTTGGCACCGCTCCGCACGCAGGCTTCGGCTTGGGCTTTGAACGGCTGGTGCTGTTCGTAACCGGTATGACCAACATTCGCGATGTCATCCCGTTTCCGCGCACGCCCAAAAATGCAGCCTTTTAATCAATTTGAATTATGGACTCAACAAGATTGCTAAAAATAGAGCGGCTGATACAGAAAGATTTAAGTGAGATTTTTCTGACGCAAACGAAACGAATGCCCGGCGTGATGGTATCTGTGACACAGGTGCGCATCAGCCCCGATTTGAGCGTGGCAAAGGCATACCTCAGCATTTTTCCACCCGACAGGAGCGCAGAACTGCTGCAAAACATCACTGCCGGCAAAAAGAGCGTTCGCTTTGAGTTGGGGCAACGCATCGGCAAACAGGTACGCAGCATTCCCGAACTCGTTTTTTATTTGGACGACTCGATTGACTATCTGGCAAACATCGACCAACTGCTCCAACAGTGAACGTATCTCTCTACATAGCAAAGCGTTACCTCTTTTCAAAGAAATCGCATAATGCCATCAACATCATCTCTACGGTGGCGGTGTGCGGGGTGTCGATAGCCACGCTGGCAACGGTGTGTGCGCTGTCGGTGCTCAATGGCTTTCAGGGACTGTTTGCAACTATGTTCAGCACGTTTGACCCCGAATTGAAAATCACGCCCGTGCAGGGCAAAGTGTTTGACCCCACGACCGACAAATTCCTCGAACTGCGCACGTTTCCCGAAATCGAAGAACTCGCCGAAACGCTGGAAGACAACGTGATGCTGTCGAACAAAGACCGCCAAGTGCCGGCGATGATGAAGGGCGTGAGCGACAATTTCGGCAAACTCACCCAAATAGACAGCGTGCTCTTCGACGGCAAATTTCAACTGCGCGACGAAATCAACAATCTGGCGACACTCGGCATCGGCGTTGCCAGCGACCTCGGGCTGAACAGCGGCTTCATCTACCCCATCGACATCTATGTGCCCCAACGCACGGGGCAAGTCAATCTGGCAAACCCGCTCGCCTCGTGCAACATCACCTACGTCTATATCAGCGGCATCTTTATGATTGGACAAGCGGCATACGACAACCATTATATGCTTGTGCCCATCGCCCTGGCGCGCGAATTGCTGGACTACGAAAACGAAGTGAGCGCACTGGAAATCAAACTCAAAGCCGATGCCAACAGCGAGGCGGTGCAGAAAAAAATCCAACAGACCATCGGAGCAGATTATCGGGTAAAAAACCGCTACGAGCAGCAGGAAGCCGCTTTTAATATGATGAACATCGAAAAATGGGTGATTTTCCTTATTTTGAGTTTCATCCTCCTGATTGCGCTTTTCAACATCATCGGCTCGCTCTCGCTGCTGATGGTGGACAAGCGCGCCGACACCGACACCCTCCGCAAACTTGGAGCCACCGACCAACTCATTTCCAACATCTTCCTGCTGGAAGGCTGGATGATTTCGGCGTTTGGAGCCTTAACGGGCGTGATTCTGGGCGTGCTAATTTGTCTGGGACAGCAATATTTCGGCTGGATAAAATTCGGAGCCGCCGGTGCCTTCGCCATCTCCACCTACCCCGTGCGCGTGCAGCCGCAGGATTTGCTTGCCGTCGTCCTCACCGTGCTCATCATCGGCTTCTTCACTGTTTCTTATACGGTGAAATATCTCAAGAAATAAAACAGAGACAAATGCCTTGTGGCAAATTTTATACTAAATGATTACTTATCATCATAATGCCCTAACGCAGACAATATCAACACAACCACTTCTGTATCACATATTTTATAGACAAGCCTGTGTTTTTGTGATATTCTGCGAGAATAACATCCGGCAAGGTCGCCTGTCAATGGCTCAGGCTTTCCTGACCCGGTCAATGGGTGTTCTATCAGTTCTTTCAAAATAACAGATAATTTCTTTAACGCCGGAATATCTCCCGATTTTTTCAGTTTTTCAATATCCGCGTCGGCTTTTGGCGTATGTACAATTTTATATATCATATCAACCCCAACCATTTATCTATTTCTTCGGGCGTACTTATCGTTTCATACTCCCCATTTTGATACTGCCGTTCGCTTTCCTTTATTTTTGCCACAAATTCGGGGCTGTAAGGCGATGCTTCCGCCTGACTATCAACATTCTGATTCCTTTTGTTCGACATAATCCCGTTTAAGAACGCTTGTAATTCGTCCATTGTCACGCTGTACTTATCGAGGTCAATACGCACATACCTTGCACGCCCCCGCGTGCCTTTTTCATACTGTACGCCTGTCATTGTTTCCATTTTCTTTGTATTTTAATTTGTTTTCACGCCGCAAAGATAGGCATTTACTTTTAATTATCAAAATTTAAAACGCAAAATGTTTTGTATTTCGGAAATATTTTGTAACTTTGCACCTCAGAAAAAAAGAGTGAGATTATGTTTCGATTTGAACATCCGGTTTATTTGTATTTGTTGTTGCTGCTGCCGGTGCTTGCGGCGGTGTTTTATTATGGCGTTTATAGGCGCAGGATGGCTCTGAAACGCTTTGGGTCGCGTCCATTGGTGCGCTTGTTGCGCCCCAACAGTGCGCCACACAAGCAGCATTTGAAATTTTGGTTGCTGTTTGCCTGTGTCGGCTTGTCGGTGCTGGTCGTTGCCGGTCCGCAGTTTGGCTCGAAATTGGAAACGGTGAAAAAGCAGGGCATTGAGGTGATGATTGGCTTGGACGTTTCCAATTCGATGATGGCGGAAGATGTGTCGCCCAACCGCTTGGCAAAAGCCAAACAGTTGCTTTCGCGCCTTGTGGACGATATGAACAACGACAAGGTGGGGCTTATTGTCTTTGCTGGCGATGCCTTCATCCAGTTGCCCATCACGTCGGACTATGTGTCGGCGAAAATGTTTTTGTCGTCCATCAATCCGTCGATGGTGCCCACGCAGGGCACGGCGATTGGGGCGGCTATTCGGCTGGCTACCAACTCGTTCACGCCCAGCGAAACGTCTGAAAAGACCATCGTGCTCATCACCGATGGCGAAAACCACGAAGACAATGCCGTGGAAATGGCGCAGGCGGCGGTCGAAAAAAACATCACCGTGAATGTGCTGGGCATTGGCTCGCCCACCGGCTCGCCCATCCCAACCTCCAACGGCTATATGAAAGACCGGCAGGGCAATATGGTGATGACTGCGCTCAACGAAAAGATGTGCGAAGAGATTGCCGTTGCCGGAAAAGGACTTTACGCCCGCGTGGACAATTCCAACAGTGCCGTGAAAGCCCTGCAAAAGGAATTAGACAAAAAAGCCAAGTCCACGGTCGAAAGCAAAATCTATTCGGATTATGATGAAAAATACCAAATTGTGGCATCTATCCTGCTGATATTGCTGGTATTGGAGATTTTCATCTTAGAGCGAAAAAATAAACTTTGGGGCAAACTCCATCTATTTGAAGCGTGAAAAAAGACACTGAAATATGGCAATCCATTGAGGCAGAATTGGCTACCTTCCGGCAGTTGAAATTGGAGGATGTGGTTGATTATGAGAAATTTTATCTGTATTCCATCATCACGCATTCCACTGCTATTGAAGGCTCTACACTAACCGAACTTGACACTCAACTGCTGTTTGACGACGGCATAACGGCGCAGGGGAAACCGCTGGTGCACCACCTGATGAACACGGATTTGAAAGCCGCTTACGATTTTGCCATTCTCAAAGCCAAAGCAAAAACGCCCATAACGGTCGATTTTCTAAAAGAACTGAATGCACTCGTGATGCACACCACAGGCAGTTTGACCAATGTTGTGGGGGGAAGTTTTGATTCAAGCAAAGGCGATTTTCGGCTCTGCGGTGTTACGGCGGGAGCGGGTGGAGCGTCCTATATGAACTATTTGAAAGTGCCGGAAAAAGTATCGGAATTGTGCAGCGAACTGACTAAAATGGCGGATGCAAAAGAATTGCGCGCTATTTATAATTTAAGTTTTGATGCCCACTTCAATTTGGTCACAATTCATCCGTGGGTGGATGGGAATGGGCGCACGTCGCGCCTTTTGATGAATTATATACAGTTTTATTACCAAGTGTTTCCAACAAAAATATACAAGGAAGATACGTCTGAGTATATTACGGCTTTGGTAGAATCAAGGAAACAGGAAGATAATGCGCCATTTCGTGAATTTATGGCGCAACAACTGCTTAAAACGCTCCTCGAAGAAACAACGGCGCATAAGCAGAGCCAAGAGAAGGACTTTCATTTATGTTTTAAACGATAAATAAATAAGGAAATATGAAAAAAATAGTGTTATTGACATTGCTGATTGGCGTTTCTACCGCTGCTTTCGCCCAAAAACAGGTGCGGAAAGACTTGCGGGCGGGCAATAAAGCCTACAAACAGGAGAAATTTACCGACGCGGAGATTGATTACCGTCGGGCAATCAAGGAAAATGCGCGCTCATCGGAGGCGGCTTACAATTTGGGCAATGCCCTCTTGCGCCAAAACAAGGCGCAGGAGGCTGTGGAACAGTATCAAATTGCGATTCAGAACGAAAAAGACAAGACAAACCTCTCAAAGGCGTGGCACAACACGGGCAATGTGCTGTTGGCAACCGCCACGGCGAAAGAAGACACGCCTCCCGATGCGAACACCTTGAAACAGAGCATCGAAGCGTATAAAAATGCCCTGCGCAACAATCCGCACGACGATGAAACGCGTTACAACTTGGCTCTTGCCCAAAAATTGCTGAAAGAGCAAGAAAACAAAGACGACCAGCAGCAAGACCAGGACAAGGAAGACCAGAAAGACGAACAAAAGCAGGAGGAGAAAAAAGACGACAAGCAAGACAGCAAGCAGGACGAAAAGCAGGACGAAAAACCGCAAGAACAGCCTCAGCAAGAGCAAAAAAAGCCCAACGAGATGAGCAAAGAAAGTGCAGACCAGATTTTGGACGCTATGATGCAAAACGAAAAAGAAACACAAGAAAAAGTGAAAGAGCAACTAATGAAGCAGCAAAAACACCGCAAAAAGGACAAAAATTGGTAAATCCGGCGCGGCGTTAACACAACGATAACATAATGAAAACATAACGTTAAGAAAACATTAAGAAAACATTAACATAAAATATTTGGCAGCACGGATAAAAACGCTTACCTTTGCTGCGAAATAAAAAAAAATAAAACAAATGAGCGAACAAGTGGAAGAAACAGAAAAAGTGGAAAAAGTGGAGAAAGCAGGAAAAGCAGGCAAATCCGAAAAAGTGGAAAAAGCCGATGCCAACTCTGAAAAGATGAAGGCACTGAAAGCCGCGATGGACAAAATTGAGAAGAACTACGGCAAGGGGTCTATCATGAAAATGGGCGACAGCATTGTCGAAGAAGTGGAAGTTATCCCAACGGGGTCGGTGGGATTGGATGTTGCTCTGGGCGTTGGAGGCTATCCACGCGGTCGGGTGATTGAAATCTACGGTCCGGAATCGTCCGGAAAAACCACGCTGGCAATCCACGCGATTGCAGAAGCCCAAAAGTTGGGCGGCGTAGCCGCCTTTGTGGATGCCGAACACGCATTCGACCGCTTCTATGCCGAGAAATTGGGCGTGGATGTCGAAAGTCTGTTGATGTCGCAACCCGACTCGGGCGAACAGGCGTTGGAGATTACCGAACAACTGATAAGGTCGTCCGCCATTGATATCATTGTGATTGACTCCGTGGCTGCATTGACGCCCAAAGCGGAGTTGGAGGGCGAGATGGGCGACTCCAAAATGGGGTTGCAAGCCCGTTTGATGTCGCAGGCGTTGCGCAAATTGACGGCTGCCATCAGCAAGACAAACACTACCTGCATCTTTATCAATCAGTTACGCGAAAAAATCGGCGTGATGTTTGGCAATCCCGAAACAACCACCGGCGGCAATGCGTTGAAATTCTACGCCTCCGTGCGCCTGGATATTCGCCGCTCATCGCCTATCAAAGACGGCGACAACGTGATTGGCAACCAAACAAAGGTGAAAGTGGTGAAAAACAAGGTGGCTCCGCCTTTCCGCAAAGCCGAATTTGACATTATGTTTGGCGAAGGAATTTCCAAGGTGGGCGAACTCGTCGACCTTGGCGCGGAATTGGAAATCATCAAGAAAAGTGGCAGCTGGTATTCCTACGGCGACACAAAAATCGGTCAAGGACGGGATGCCGCCAAAGAGATGTTGAAAGACAATCCCGAATTAGCCGATGAAATAGAAGCAAAAATCAGTGAAAAATTGGCTCCGAAAAAGTAGTGCACCTTTTTTCATCGCTAAACGCCTCTTTTTCGACAAAAAAGCGGGCGAGTTAGAGTCTTCGCCGGCTATCCGCATCGCCATCATCAGTATGGCACTCGGATTGGTGGTGATGACGCTCTCCGTTGCTGTTACGTCCGGTTTTCAAAAGGAGGTGCGCAACAAGGTGATTGGTTTTGGGTCGCACATTCAAATCACGCCGCCGACAAGCAATGCCACCTATGAAACGCAGCCGATGGCGATTTCAGATAGCCTGCTGACGCTTTTACGAAAGTTTCCCAACGTGCGCCACGTGCAAGCCTACCTCACGATGCCGGCTCTGCTCAAAGCCAACGATGTGGCGCAGGGAGTAATCCTGAAAGGTGTGGACAGCAATTTTGACTGGACGTTTTTTCAGAAAAGTCTGACGGCGGGTGAAATTCTCAAAATCACGCCCGGGACGCTCAGCACACAAGCCGTTGTCTCACAAAGCATTGCGGATAAGATGCAACTCAAAACGGGCGACAGTTTCATTGCCTACCTGATACATGAGCGCGTGCAGGCACGCAAATTCTACATTGCGGGCATCTATCAAACGCATTTTGCCGACTACGACGACTTGTTTATTCTGGCGGATATGCAGCAACTCCAACGTCTGAGCGGCTGGCAACTGCCGCCTTCACATGCCTGGATAGGCGAAGAGTCTTTGGTCAGCGGCTTGGAAATCACGGTCGATGACTACGACCAACTCGACCAAACGACAGAAAAAATTCTTTGGGATTTGTCGGACCAGACCGACCCGATAGGTAATTCGTATTACGTGCGCTCCATCAAGCAAGTTATCCCGATGATATTTGCGTGGTTAGACGTTTTGGATATGAACGTGTTTGTCATCCTGCTGCTGATGCTGCTGGTTGCCGGCTTTTCGATGATTTCGGGATTGCTCATCATCATTTTGGAGCGCGCCAATATGATTGGCATTTTGAAAGCGATGGGGGAAAACGACACGAACATTCGCACCATATTTCTGCATCTCTCCATTTTTTTGATGGGTAAAGGGCTGTTTTGGGGCAATCTGGTGGCGTTGGGGCTTTGCTTCATCCAAAAACATTTTGGCTTCATCAAGTTAGACCCCACCATCTATTATCTGAGCGAAGCCCCTATCAATCTGACAGTTACGGCTTGGGCATTCATCAATGTGGGCATTCTCCTGTGCACCCTCCTGATGCTGATTGGTCCCTCCTATCTGGTTGCAAAAATTTCCCCCGCCAAGAGCATTCGGTTTGAATAGCACGGTTTACGGCTGCTTGCCGATATATGCCAAAATTCCCCCGTCCACATATAATATATGTCCGTTCACAAAATCGGAGGCGGCGGATGCAAGGAACACAGCCGGTCCTGCCAAATCTTCGGGCGTGCCCCAGCGGGCTGCGGGCGTTTTGGCGATGATGAACGAGTCGAACGGGTGTTTGGAGCCATCGGCTTGCGGTGCGCGCAGCGGTGCGGTTTGCGGGGTGGCGATGTAGCCGGGTCCGATGCCGTTGCATTGGATGTTGCAGGCTCCGTATTCGGAGGCGATGTTGCGGGTGAGCATTTTCAAGCCGCCTTTGGCTGCTGCATACGCCGACACCGTTTCGCGACCAAGCTCGCTCATCATCGAGCAGATATTGATGATTTTGCCGCCGCCTTTTTTTATCATGCTCGGAATCACGGCTTTAGCCACGATAAACGGCGCATTCAAATCCACGTCGATGACCTGACGAAATTCGGCTGCCGACATTTCAACCATCGGGATGCGCTTGATGATGCCCGCATTGTTGACCAAAATGTCGATTACACCCACTTCTGCCTCGATTTTTTTGACGAGTGCGTTCACTTCTTCCTCGTTGGTCACGTCACACACATAACCTTTGGCGGGGATACCTGCCGCCTTGTAGGCAGCCAAACCTTTGTCCACAAACTCTTGCTTCAAGTCGTTGAAGACAATTTTTGCGCCTGCATTAGCAAACGCAGAAGCCAAAGCAAACCCGATGCCGTAAGAGGCACCCGTAACTAAGGCTGTTTTTCCTTCCAATGAAAATAAATTCGTCATATTTTTTTTGCTTGTATTTCTTTTTTAATCATACGCCATCCCGAATAGCCGATGCCAAAAATGAGGAGGAGCAGCATAAAGAATGAACTGTATACCCCTATATTGCCCGCTACAACATAACCGGTCGGATAAAACTTAAATTCAATCGTGTGCTCGCCGGCGGGGATTCGCATGGCACGCAATACCCAGTCTGCACGGAAATGAGGGGCGGGATTGCCGTCAATCTTTGCCGTCCAGCCCGGTTGATAATAGATTTCCGAGAACACCGCCAACTGTTCGGTGGTGGATTTCGAGGTATAAGTCAGATGGCTGGGGCGATAATTAGCCAGCACAATCGTTGCCACAGTATCCGGTTGGGGCGTAAAGCCGTTCAGTTCGTCGGCAAAACGCTTGTCCACCACCGCCGTTTTCGATGGGTCGATGGCATTCAACGCCTCAATTTCGGCATCTGCATTTTCCACCACACTGACATTGGACACAAACCACGCATTGCCGAAAGCAAACGGATTTCGGAGTGGGGGTTGTTCGGGATTATAGATGATGTAACGGGTGTTCAGCATATTCAGAGAAGGCACGGATGCCAGCGTCTGCTGAATATCATTCACTGTAGCACCCTGTTTTTTAAGCGATTGCGTAATCATATTCAGTTCACCGCTCAATCGGTGGTCAATCAACTCCTGATAACGCCTCAATTTAGCCGCGAAGTAGCCTCCCACGGAGTGGTGATAGTACGACACAGTCGTTTCCTGAAAGGGATTGTTGAGCGTTACCACACGAAAAGAATCGTCCGTATCGCTTAATATCTCCTCATCTGCAACCGATAGCTTATAATTATCTTGAATAATTGCCGTGGGTGCTTTCACAAAATCTTTGTAATTCAAATAGCGTTTATCCACTGTCCATAAGTCGATGAAAGTGAGAACGGCGATGCCAACACCCAAAATCAGCGTGCTTTTTTGCTTGTTTTTCATCTGAGTGAACAGATAAACAAGCCCTGCGCCCAACACAACAAACACCAGCGAACGGAAAGCATCGGCAGAAGCCAATGTAGCGCGGTCGTTCAACAACGCACCGTACCACGGCTGCTGTTCATATTGTGCATCATAATTGGATTGAAAACTAAAAAAGGCATTCGGAAACCACCAGATAAGCAAACATATACCACCGGTGATGGAAAGCGACCAAATAAGTCCTTTTTTCAATTCTTGACGAGCAACTTTTTCTTCAATAATATTTTTTAATCCCCAAAAAGCAATGACAGGAAAGACTAATCCGGGGATGACCAACGCCATTTCCGGTGTCCGAAACTTGTTATACATCGGTAAGTTGTGGAATAAGAACACATTAAGCCATTCCATATTTCTGCCTAAAGCCAAAAGAGTAAGAAATGCAGCCCCTGCAAACAGCCCCCATTTCATCCTGCTTTTCAGCGTAAACATACCCAGCACGAACAAAAAGCAGACAATCGCCCCAAAATAAACCGCTCCGGACGTGAATGGCTTATCGCCCCAATAGGTGGGGGCTTGCACCTCCTTGCCAAGTTGATAACCGGCTTTGCGCAAGGTCTGATAAAATTCCGACGACTTGTCCAATGTGTTGCCTGATTGCCCGCCATAGACGTTTGGAATGAGAAATGTCAACAGTTCGCTTCGCCCATAACTCCATTGGAACGCATAATCAATGTCCAAGCCGGAGGATATTTGTTCGCCGGAGGCAGTGGTGGTAGTGGTCAATTCGGTAGCCCCGCGAATGGACGATTTGCCTAAATCCCACTGATAATACATATTGCCTGCATTCGGCAAGACTGCAACTAATACGCAGACAGCCATAATAGCCGTTGTTTTCCCTAATTCTTGGAACTCTTTTTCTTTGATTTTTGCTATGAGAAAAGCCAAATAGATAAACAGGCAAAGGAGCACCAGATAATAGGTAATCTGGACATGACCATTACTAATCGACAGCGCAACTCCCAGCAAAAACAGAATGCTCCCCCAGAGATGCTCTCGCCTAAACAGCAATGCCAATCCGGCGAGGGTAATCGGCATATAGGCAATCACAAACGCTTTATTTATGTGCCCTGCTTCAATAATAATCAGGTTGTAAGAAGCAAAAGCAAAAGCAATGGCTCCGGCAATAGCCAGCCACCAATTAACTCCCAAGACGCACATCAGGATATAAAAACAGAGCAATCCGGCAAATACTATACTTGCATTCCTGTCCAAACACCACCCGGACAACAGTCGCCCCACAACAAGATAACTCGGTAAACTTGGCGCAACGGTTCCATATCCACCACTAACGTAGGGCATCCCGCTGAACATCGCATCCCCCCAAACACTAACCTCTCCGGGTTGAGCGGTTTTCGCGAACTTTTCACTCTGACTGCCACCCATCCCGAGAAAGAGTACTTCATCATTCAGGTGGGGATACTTGTCCTCAAGCACCGAAGGGGCAAAATAAATCAAAGACAGCAACGCGAATATTGCGACTGCAAGCAGATGTTTTCCCCATTTTTTTAACGCCTTTTGTATCATTTCTTTTCTATTTATTGTTTTTATACTCTTCCTTTGAACACTTTCGCGGTGCAGAAACGGATTGCAAACCAGAGATGCCGCACTTGGGTTGAAATCGTTCCGTAATATTTGCACATAATTTGGTAGCGTTCCCTCAATGAAGTCCTGCGTTGTGCGCTGCTCGCGCCATCTGCCAAGAAATTGGACAGCACCCTGCGGGTATTATGCACCGCCGTTGCCCGTTTCAGGCATTGGATACACCAGTCAAAATCGGCTGACAGGCGATAGTTTAAGTCATACAGCGGCGCAATTTCCCGCTTGACGATAAAGGATTGGTGGCAGACCAGCATCCCCATCCTGAAACTTTTCCAAGTCAATCGTTCGGGGGCTTTCAGTCGGCGAAGCCCCTGAGAAACACCCTGAGCATCTATGAGCATCGTTTCGCCATAAATAATGTCCGGCAAAGGTACGTTTTTTTTCGACACCGCACACATTTCCAGACTGATTTCCTGCAAAATATCTGTTGTCGGAAGCGTATCGCCGGCATTGACAAACCAGACATAATCGCCGGTAGCGAGTTGCAATCCCTTGTTCATCGCATCGTAAAGCCCCTTGTCAGGCTCGCTGAGCCAATAACTGACGTGCGATTCATATTGGCGAATAATTTTCAACGTGCCGTCGGTGGAGCCGCCGTCAATGATAAGATATTCGATAGCGGGACAGGATTGAGAGGCGATGCTCCGAATGGTGCGCTCAAGCCATTGGGCGGCATTGTAGGTGACGGTGATGATGGAAAAAGAGGGTGGCTTTTGTGGCGGCGCAATACTCGTGTATAAAGAGGTATATTTTTCGGAAACCACCGATTCCGCGTAATTTGCTTTCACTTTCGTTAGGCAGGCATCCGACAGATACCATTTTGCCGTATTATTCAGCACCCATTCGATGCCGAAAGCGAAGTCATTGGCATCCTTGTATTTCGCGACGTAGCCGTTTTTCCGATGGTCGAGCATTTCGGGGATGCCGCCGATGTTGAAACCTACACACGGCGTGCCGCACGCCATGGATTCCATGATGGTGTTCGGCAAATTATCTTCGATGGAGGGCGTTACAAACACATCGCAAGCGGCGTATGCCATCGCAATGTCTTCCGGCTTTCGCAAATAACCCAAAATGTGCTTATTCAGAGCGATTTCCTGCACTAATTGTTCATCAATTTTGCCTCCAAGAAACACTAATTCGGTCTGTCGCCCATTCAAGCGGCGACAGGCTTCCACCAAGTATTTTATCCCTTTGCGCTCGTCCGACAGTTTGGCGGCGGCAAACAAAATCAGTTGTTTGTTGGCAGGCAAATTAAATTTCTGCCGCGCCGCAATCTTATCAACAGGATGAAAAACGCTCACATCTATCGGATTAGGAATATTCGTGAGGTCTGCATCCCGCAGAAGTCGGCTCTTCCCTGCCCTGTCGGCGAGCCAACGACTGCAACCCACAAAATGAATCGAAGACAATGGCAGCGCACTTTGAGCTACCTTATTGCTCCGAAGCATCTCGCAATGGTTGCACAGCGTTTCATATTTGCGGCAATCGCCGGCATAATGGCAGGCATGTGTAAAACACCACATATCGTGCATCGTCCACACGATAGGCTTTCCAAGTTGTGTGAGTTGCCGGATACTTTTCAACGACAAAAAGCCCTGATTTATCCAATGAATGTGGATAATATCCGCCTCTTTTACCAGCGGATGACGGCTTATGTCTGCCCCGGTGTTGGCAATGGAAACGGCAAAAAGATTTTTTTTGCTGAAGCGGTTATGCACAAAAATCACCCATCGCTCCCACGCAAAGCGGAGGAAGTTGATTTTCCGTTTGAGCCAATTAGTGTTGATACTCACAACATTTTCATCCGCTGTTTGCTTATCGCGGACGAGCATTTTCGCTTCGTGCCCCGATTTGTTCAGCGCGTGCATCAGCCTGTTGGCGGCGATGGCGGCGCCGCCGGTGCGTTCGGATGTATTGAGGATAAGTATTTTCATATTGTTGCTAAAAATAATTTGAAAAACGGGTCGGCAATAAAATATTCATCATCCAGTTTTTCAACTGTTCCGTCCGCGATTAAGCCCTTTACTGCACGCTGAAGCGTTGCCGCACTTGGCAAAGAATGTTCATAAATATACGCCGTCGAGAATATATTTTTCCCGTTCATCGTTAATGCCAGAAGCAGTTGCTTTTTGCTTTGCGATTGACGGTCAAAAAGTTCCATATAATAATCGCTTTTGAGAGCGAGCAAGCGCATTACACTGTCGTCAACGATTTTTTTTGTAACAATTTTGTGGCTATTCACCATATATTGCCAAATCTCAGCCGCCATCATTTGGATATAATGAGGTATGTTCGCCGCAACGGAAATGATATATTTAGCGGTTTCAACATCCAGCGTAATCGCCGAACCGGCAAATTTTTGCTGCAAAAAGTCAATCGTATCAGGTGCCGGAAGTGCCCCAATGGTCATCTGCGAGGCGGCATTGTAAAAGGCTCGCTTCTTATTGTTAAACAACTCTTTCAGCAAATGCGTTTTGCTTCCGAGGAAAAGATAGTTGGTGGTATGCTGCTGTTGAATTTTGCTACGCAACAGACCTTCAAAATTGATGCTACCTAATTTTTCTACTTCTTGAAATTCATCGAAAAACATAATCACCCGCTTGTTAGCCCCGTTCATTTGTTCCGGCACATCCAATAGTTGTGAAATAAGCGTTTCATCGACCGTAGAGCCGGCAAAATCCACAGAAAATTCGGGAATACCTGCCGCATCAAAACTCAATACGGGACGGATATTTTTAATAATCGAAGCAAACAGTTGTGCAAATTTCTGCAAATTATTTTGCTTTGCCGCCAACGCTTTCGCATAGAGGCGCACAAACGACTCCGGCGAGAACACCGGCATAAAATCAAAATAAACACAAATAAACCCCTGCGCCTCCAATTGCTCTATTGCCTTAAAAACCAGCGATGTTTTTCCAAAACGGCGCGGAGCATAAAGCACTAAATTGTTGCCTCCCGAAAGGGTTTTTACAATACGTGCGCACTCTTCTTTACGGTCGTAGAAGTTGTTGCCACTCACAATGGTGCCATAACTAAATGGATTCATTTTTAGTTTTTTGTGCAAAGGTAGTGTTTTTATTTCAATTATGCAAAATTGCATTATTCAAAATTGCATTATGCTTTTTTGCATAATTCAAATACTGCTGCTAATTAATACCCAAATGTCAATTCTTTGATTGCAGTTCCTGAATAAAAAGAAATTTCAAATATTATGATTTGTCAAAAAAATGTTGCCGCTTATAGTGCAACATCCCAACAAATCGGGAATTTCTGCATAAATACATATAGAATTTCCGTATAAAAGATTGCTTTTTTGTTGCTTGCAGGCTTTTATCGTCAAACCAAGAGCCTTGACCCACATGAACGGCATACGACTGCATGGTCTGCTCCCCCCATATTCGGGCAAATACACTTGGCGGATAAATCACGATATTATCTTTTAATACTTGCGGTTTATCCAATGGATAGTTCCAATCAAGCCCATAATATTTGTGAGCGTAGCGAACCAATACATCCGTAATCGGTTCCACATCCACCGCATTGCCTTCTCTCAGTTTAAACTCCTTTTCATCCTGATAATGTTCCAAACACAATTTTATTAATCCGTGTCCTTTTTCCGCCCCAAGAATCGCTGCCTGAATATAGTATCCGGCAAATTCATACTCTGCTGACCGACATGAGAGCAAATTATGGTAGTACTCAACGGAACTAAAAACGCCCAGGTGTAAAAATTCATCAAATCGTCGCCACGTCCGAACATCCGAATCCAAATATATTCCACCTTCCGTATAGAGGGCATACAGGCGGATGTAGTCGGCGGCGAACGCCCACTTGCGGGCGGTACAGGCATCTTCTACGAATTTGACGCTGTGGATGTCGAAACGATTTTTGTCCCAAAGGATAATTTCGTAATCGGGCATCACACGTTTCCACGATTCCACACATTTTTGCAGATATTTTGGCAGCGGGTCGCCGCTCAGCCAGCACCAGTGAATTTTTTTCGGTATCGCCATATTTTTTTTACTTATAAAGAATTATCCCAAAAAGCGTTTTGCCGCTTGACCGTGGAAGAATGTTAATGGTCGTGTCGGATTGTATAAATTTTCCGCCGTAGCCGGAGTTGGAAACATATTTTCTTTAACGAGGTCTTTTCGTACAAAAAACGCATTAACTCCACTGAGATTTGTGCCAACCAACTGATAGCCCAACTCCTCGCCCAATTGAGTTGCAGCCGTCAGGCTCATACCAGCCCCATCGCTCCAATCCCACACATGGTTCTCATTATATTCCATCACGTAAGAACACGGAGGCGGGAACTTTGAATTATACTCCGCAACCACAACTCGTGGATTTATACAATTGATACTCTTCCACACATGATAATCGTTTCCATCTATATCAACACTTAGCATATCAATTTCCATTGTACCCCCCCCCCATATAATCCACCGGAGATGAGCGAGTTGATATTGTCTTTTGTAATAAATGCTTGAACAACAGATAATTGCTTTCTATCTATTGCTTTTTGGAAAATTGTTTTAGCGGTATCAACAATTTTTGAAGACCCGTCTATCAACAAACCATTCCAGCCCTGCATCAATAAATAGGCAGTATTATTCTGCAACGCATCGAAACCAAATTCAACAAACGTCTTAGAAGTTGTTCCAATACGTTTAAATATTTCCTGAATGATGCCATCCTCATCATTTTGAGAATACACGCTAAAGCCATACGGTTCAAGCCTGCCCGGAGCGGCATACTTAGGATTGCTCAACAGTTGCAATTTTAACAAATCAGTTAAAACAGCTACCGACAGCTGAGTTTTATACTCCAAAGCAGGCAATAACAGATGCTCCGCTTTTCTAAAAAACACTTGCAATTTTCTAATCAATTTCATATTTTTAATATTTTTTTTCGCAACAAAGGTAGCATTTTTATTTCAAAAAACAAGCGAAAAGTGCAATATATTTCATTTTTCTTCAAATCGCACTTAGCAATACGGATGCTATTTCTTTCGTGCAGCGGTCGAGATTGTATTGCTTTTCTGCCAATGAACGCGCATTATCGCCCATCTCTTTTGCCTTCTCGGGATGGGTGCTCAAATATTGGATGGCTTTGACCCATGCATCCACATCGCCGTAAGGCACTTTGAGCCCAATATTTTCTTTTTCAACATCTATCGGAAACGTGGGGTTGTCGGTTGTAATCAGGGGAAGTCCCAAACCCATTGCTTCAACCAACGATGTCAATCCGATGGTATAAGGATAGTTCAAGCAGGAATTAACCACAACGAAAGCATCATTCACTATTTTTGCCATTTCCAAATGCTTGGCACTCACAAAAAAAACATGAACGTTGGGATTTATGGTTTCCTGCGCCAAAAAAGTTCGGTAATCACAATCTGCATAACCGCCATTTGGTGTTGTATAAATCTCACAGTCCTCTGTCGTTTGATTAAATGCGCGAATCAAAGTGACAAAATCCCTTCGTTCCCGTCCCGTGGATATGTAACGTTTCGTTGGGTTTCGCATTTGAATGAGCGTATCATAAAATGCAAGGTCAGCCCCCCAAGGTATCACAAAGGCATTTTCTTTCCGGAGCTTGCCGGTTGCTATGGATTGTTCCAACAAGGGTTGGCTAAAGAAAAAGGCTTTATCTATACCTTTATAAAACAGTTTTGAGAACAATCTTTTGATTCTATTCTCAGGAACAGTGATAGCGGTGTGATGCCAAATAACAATTGGCTTTTTGAACAAGCCGATTGCTCTTAAAAGAATTATAAATTCCAACCCATTATGAGTAACCGCGTAGATGGCATCAAAAGATTCTTTGCATAAGAGTATTTTTTTCAGATTGTAAAGGCACAATCGCAGTCGCTTTATGTAGGGATTGAAAGGGATTGTATGATAAATCACATCCACCCCACATTGGGGTAAATGGGTCATCCCATAGAGCAGATGTCCCGGATATTGTGCTTTTTTCCAATCCTCATAGCACTCTTTTATTGAAACATGATGGTAAAAATAGACTGTTTTCACTTGCCTTTAAGAACTTTCTTTAATCTTTTATACAAAGTATGCACCCAAGTATATTTTAAGTATTTGGCGATGACACCGCCATTGATTTTATCTTGAAATTTGCGATGATTGTTAAGCAAAACCTTATCGAAACCGGTGAAGGGGATAAAATTTGTCGGTTTGTTGCGCAAATCCAATTCCGGCTTTGTCCACCATGCCTTTTTATTGTTGCCACAATGTGCGCCACTTCCATCAAAGCCCCAATTTTGCGCTTTAGAAATTACAGGAAAAACAGAATACATATTGTGTTGAAACATGTAATAATACAACCTCAAATCGCTTGCTTCAATTTCACCTTTTGAATCGGCTTGCAAAATTCCTTTGATATAAAATCCGATAGACAAGAATTTCTTGTATCGCGTTTTGTTTTTCCTCAACTCCGAATAACGGTCGTAACTGCTATGGTCGACGCTCTCCCAGCGGTCTTTCCATATTGCCATCCCCCATGGGGAATGACTGAAGTAGAAGTACACATCTTTATCATAATTTGCAGGTAACTTAAATGGCGTTTTAAATCCGCAAATGGAAAAGCAGTGTTTATCATCCTTATAATAGTTCAAGCCATCATTCAGATATTGCAAAAAATCGGGCGACACCACAATGTCGTCCTCCAAACAAATCATCGAATCATATTCGTTTAAAATTTCGGCAATTATCTTTAGACCGGAAAGATGTGCTCCAAGGTTTTTTTCGTTGCAACGAAGTCTAACCTCCTTAAATCCGGCTATCGTCTTGGCGTAATTCCGCACCTGTTGAATCGCCGCCTGATGCTCCGCTTTGTAAGGAGCATCGGAAGCAATATACAACACCGACTCGCTCGCAAGCGGATTGGCTTGCAGAGAGGCTATACACCGCTTAAAATGCTCTAAGCGGTCATAAACACATACAAATATCGGAGCACAATTCATATCAGTTGATTTTTTTTATTCATATTCAGCAAATATACTGTCATATTGTTCAAGCATCACACGTTTCATCTCTTCTTTTGAATCAAATTGAAAGAATAAAAATCCCAAAGGTTCCGACATATAATCTTTTATCGGAATATCAGGCTTCCAAAGCATACATTTGTCAAAAATATATTTTTTGAATGATTCGGGCACAACAATATTTTTTACTGTCCCATTTTTGTTTCCCATAATTGTCCGATACGCATAAAACCCTTTTTGTTCGGTGTTTTCGGGAAAATCCGAACAATCCAAACCACAATGACTCCTTGATTCCCAATAGTCAAAATTAATTCCGGTGAGTTGCTCGGCGGGAATCATATATAAATTACCCAAAACACGCCGCATACATTCTATTATATATGGTCGTCCTTCCTTCATTCTGTATTGCAAATGGAAAATACCATCTTTCAGGTTCAGGATAGACACCATTTTTTCTATCTCTTTGATTAGCAACACTTTTACATCTTCGTAATTGTCGGCAGGAAAGGTATCAATTTCCACCCGATACGGATTAACAACCGAATATTCATTATTGCTGCAACACGCAACCACTTTTTTATTCTTTATAAATGTACAAAAACCGTGCTGCGAACCATCAATGAATGGCTCCACAATAATCCGCTTGACCCTGGAAGTAGCAAAGGCGTTTTTGAACGCAACTATTGCCTCCTCATAAGAACCTGCTCGGGAAACACCTCTACCGGCACTCAGGTCGGTTGGCTTAACGATGATTGGATATTCCGCCGTGTTTGCCCAATCAATAGCCTCACGCTCGGTCGAAAAGTATTCCGAAAGCGGTGTGTTAATTCCGTGTTCTTTGGCAAATTGCTTAAAGCGGTCTTTGTGGTGCATGATTAAAGTATTTTCATACGTGTCGTGCCCCGGTAATCCCAATTGCTCCGCCACATAAGCAGCCGTGAGCACACCCAAATCATTGCAACAGGCACAAATGGCATCAATTTTGAGACTTTCGGCTAATTTGAGCATGGCTTCTTTGTCGGAATAATCCCTGCGAATATATTCATCCACATACTTTTCGCCAACCAATCCGGGTTGATTGCCCGTTGCGATTACATAAAAACCCATTTCCTTCAAAGCCAAAATCAATCTCACATCATTGTGGCTTGTGTTCAATATCAAAACTCGTTTTTGCATCGTTTTTAATATAATAAATTATGACTATCCGCAATCATACCACTTGGCTCTCGCACCTTGTCCCGCAGGCTCAAGCATATTCCAAAATACGTTTGGGCTCGGTGTTTAACTTGCGGTAGAGCTTCCTTGTAGATGACCTGAAAGGCGACCGACCATGTACGGTAATAGTTTGAAACTGCATCTTTGCATTTTCATAATCGGCACACAAGCCTCCTACACGGCTGATTTCGCGCGTATATTCATTGTCTGCATCCTGCTCATCCAACGCCCCATTTGCCGTTGCCTCGTTAATCAAATTGATTACATAAGCCAATGCCTTGTCATAATCTTCTTGATTCATCAACTCTACAATGTTTTCAAATACTTTTTCCATATCCTATTTTTGTAAAACGTTTAAACAATCTATTTTGTCATATTCGGCATGAGTTCCTATAAAACAAACAGTTGCTCTACCACCTATAAACAAAACAAGGGCAACCAGCCTGTAATCATTTCCTTTAATATTGAAAACATACCGGTTTTTTCCCACATAATCAACACTCGGAAATAACTCTTTAAGTTCATTGTGGTTTGCAACATCAGACAATTCCAATATGTCAATCCAACGCTCAATAGCGTTAAGCGAATCGGCGTGTTTCGTTGCAAATCTATCCAACAAGGCTTTATTTAATACTTTCATTATTTCCGTGTGTAATTTGATGCGACAAAGGTAAGACAAATATCTTTAATTTGCAAATTTATTTTGCCACGTAACGCTCTGCCTTCGTCCCGCAAATATAGGGACACGGATTTAACCCAAGTGGTATGATTGCAGATAGTCATATAGTTTAATATAATAACTCGCTTATACTCAGTATTTTTGTTACAGACGGCGGACAAAGCAACCTGACGGTTTCTATCGAATTGGGATAACAGCAGATAACCGTATCAATATCATTCATAGAAAGAATTGAAGGGTCAAATACCGGCTTGGAATTAACTTTCATCAATTGTTTAATAGAAGCATTATCTATAAATACAATATTATCATTCTTGAAAAGAGGCTCAGTATCAAACATATTTATTACGTGAGATGTAAGCCCCCAAATGGCTATTTTAGTATTTTTATCCAATAACTCTTTTATTTTGTTGATGAGTTTACTTTCTAATTCTTTTGTAATCTCGCCAACATACCGCTGCCCGCAGTGCTTGCAGATGAATCTATTATTCCCAACAAATAGTTTTATATTTGTCCACGTATCACTTTTATGACATTTAGAACAGATTCCCGATAAACTCATTCTTCCATTTGGGTCTAAGGATACTATCTTGGCATTTTCAATCTTAACACCATCGTTTAAACTTATTTTCAATATTCTCTTTGCCAATTCGCCCATTTCTTCGTTAGACAACTTTGAAACATTTATCTGAGGACATCCATCTTTTAAAAATTGTACAGGGTCTTTGATAATAAACTCTTTGATGGCATATTTATATAAATATGTTCCCGGATAAGTTACTATAAAGTTTAAGTCAAGATTATATTCTTTATGAGTTTCCCACCAATCTAAAGTTTTATTGGCACTTTCAACGGTTTCCTCTATATCCCCAAAAATAAAATTACCGGTCATGGCTATTCCTGAATCATATACTAATTTTAATGCTTTTTCAATTTGTTCACAAGTTATATGCTTGCGCATACTTTTCAGGATTTTATCATCTGCACTTTCAATACCAAAATCCATCGAAAGGCATGTCCCTGACTTCATAATTTCGACTAATTCTTCATCAATATCATCCACACGAAAAGAGGCAGCCCAAGTTATTCCCCATTCTTTAAGTCTATCCAAAAATGTTTTGACCCGTGTTTTATCTCTTGCAAACAGTTCGTCGGACATCCTAATATGTTCGATACCGTAGTTATCCCGTAGATATTTTACTTCAGCTAAAACATTTTCGATTGAACGCTGTCTGTATTTTTTACCTACCGTATGGAAACAAAAAGTGCACTGATATGGGCAAGAACGACTTCCTGCCATGAAGAAAGATTTATTCTTTAACACATTGACAATCCCCATTGGAGAAAACTCAAGATATGTTTTTAGCCCAAAGCCTTCGTAATCGGGGTAAGGAAGAGCATCTAAATCTTTGATTTCTTCTCGCGGAGCTGTAATAATGTACTCCTCCTGCGTTCTGATAGGGGGGGGGGTACAGTTCTTGAAGATTATTCCCTTGATATTATCAAGCGACACATTGTTTTCGAGCGCGGCAGACAATTCGGTGATTGTAGCTTCCCCTTCTCCGATACACCCCACATCCACATGCTCTAACGCAGTCATCGCCACCTGTGGGTCGCCGGTTATTATGCCGCCTCCCACAACAACTTTTATGGAAGGATACTGAGTATGCACTATATCCACTATCTCTTTCAGATTAAGATATTGGAAGGATAATCCGCCCGTCATCACAACATCAATATCGGCTTTCTCAATCTCTGTTTTTAGAATATCTTTAACATCACCGTGTATGTGATTTAAATTTACCGTAAAAACATTAAATCCCGACTGTTTCATCACAGACGAGATATAAGCAATACCCAGCGGAAAATTGTATCCTTCGCCAACAGCAGTTACAAACCGCGGCATTACCAATAAATAGTTTAATTTGCCATTTAATGAATTTTCTTTTTTATTCATATTATCATTTTTTTTATTTATATTAAATACTGTCCAATTCCACTTTACACCCCATTTCGGCGGACATATATGCCGCATAAATAATCCGTATCGTATCATAAGCCAAATCAAACCCTGATTTAGGCTCTCGGTCGAAAAGAATTGCTTCCATAAAATCCCGCATCTCATCTGTGTATCCCCGAATAATTTCATCTTCCAAAAAGGGTTTGTTCCATCCGGTTTTCGAGGGGAGCATTTCCGAGATATACACATTCTCCAAATTGTCTTCATCCAAAAAATAGGTGCTCATCAAATCCGACATAGTTAAATTACAGTTGATGGCGGCATCATTACAATAGAGTTCGATATAATTTTTGCTGCCGCCCAATAATGTATCTGTCGCGATAATTACCGCGCGGGAATCGTCCGTAAAATTCAGGATAACCGTGCCGCAATCTTCCACATCAATGGGGTCGGCGGCGATATGCCGATGCTCGTATTCCGACAAATTGGGCGTTATGCGTCCCATATCTGCAATCACACTTTTCACTTTAATCTCTATTCCGTGCGCCAAAGCCTCCTGCTGCTTCAGCCACAAGAGCGCAGATAAGGGGTGTGCGCCTGTTCTTATAAACGTGCCGCCTCCGGTTTTTCCCCATTCGCCTGCCACCGGCGAACTTGAACCTTTCAGGCTTTCTTCTCCTTTGGCATAAAGTATGCGACTTTTCTTTTTTGAAATAATCTCTGCCGCTTTCACTACCGCCGGAGCGTAAACATAATTTTCGGCGTACATAAATTTTTTCCCGGACTGATTGATTACCTGTTTCAACCGCTTGATTGACTCCAAAAGTTGCAAATACATCACCCGCTTGGAAACAGTTATTCCAATAGGCTCTTCATCGCCTGCCACGCCAAAATAGCCCGCCAGGGGTTTTTCGCAAATCACGTGTTTCCCTGCCAACATCGCCTTTTCTATCATCTCCACGTGCGTATAAGGCGGCGTACAAATATCTATCACGTCTATTTCAGGGTCATTCAACAGTTCGTCGAAGTTATGGGATATTTTTTCAAATCCAAACCGCTTTTGTGCCGCCTCCAACTGTTCCTTGCGGCATGCAACAATAGTTTTGAATCGGAGAGGAATCCCCGTAAACCGTTTCAAAGCATTTATGTGCAGTTCGGTGGCACGACCGGCACCTGCCATTCCAATGCAAATTTCATTTTTCATATAAAACCGTTATAATTATTTTTCATCAATCGCATAAAGAACAGTTTCAGAACAACAAGTATCGTAATGACGCAAATAAAGTTTATAATCCGGATTCAAAGACAAAATGTATTGAGGTATCGTTATTAAATCTTCCTGTTTATGATACACACAAATTGCTAATTTTGGTTTATGTTTTATAATTGTATTTTTAGCCCCTTTTAATCCTTCCAGTTCGGCACCTTCTATGTCCATTTTTATGAAAGTAACCTTTTCGTCGGCTACTATATTGTCTATTGATTCTGTTTCAATCTGTAATGTTCCATCTCCAATTTTGCTGCCTTCCGTGCCTTCACCGGAAAACGACAAAATGGTTTTTGAGGAGTAACATCCTTTGTTAATAACCTGTACCCCCCCCATTTCCTCTACGCTTTTTATGTTATGTTTCATTTTATTGACATTCGCTTCATCAGGCTCAAAAGCATAAATTTTATGAAATTTTCCTCCGGTCTGCTCACTAAATGCCAAAACAGAGTCGCCATCAAAAGCACCACAATCTACAAAAACTTCATTGTCAGACAAATGCACAAAAGGCGGAAAATATTGCGCTTCCCCTTGCACATTCAAGTTGCATAGCTCGTCTGCACGACCCGCAAGACGGCTTTGAAAATACGCCAACAGAACTTTGCGGGACAGTTCGTCCTCCAATCTATCATACAATGCATCCAATTCTTCCGCGTGTGCCGTAATAAATTTATAACTAAACATATTGACGGTTAAATCATCAAAAAACAGCCATCGCGAAACTTGCGCATAAGATTCAATCTTTTCTATTGTTTTTTGATATTCTCCAAAAGCAAAAACTATATTCACATGAAGATATTTATTCATCACATCTCCAATAAATTGAATCGGA
>BNTR01000015.1 GCA_025996755.1 Bacteroidia bacterium | reverse complement strand
AAGGGATTTGTCGTGATAAAAACGACAAAATAGACAGTCGGGATATAGCCCTGTATGCTACCCGTTTTCAAGACAGAATGAGGGCTTATCAATTATATGATGAGAACCTAAAGTCATTGGAGTTATTACAGTCTTACAGAGACCGTTTGGTGAATATGAAAGTAATACATCAAGTTTCTGATAAAGAACTGGGAGGTGTATTGCAAGAAAATGCAACAGCAAATTTTATTTGCAAACGCTCACAGAACGATATTGAACGGCTGAACAAAGAGATAAAAGAGGTGGAAGAAGAGATGAAAAAAGTGATTTATGCCAACGAAAAGTTGAATGAGACCTACGCAATTATTATATCTATTGTAGGGATTGGTTTAATAAATGCCGTTGCCATCATCGTTGCCACGCGCAACTTCACTCGTTTTGAAACCGGTCGGCAATTTGCCACTTTTGTTGGGCTTGCCCCTTTTGGTAAAGATTCGGGGACATGTCTAAAAACGCCTCCGCATGTCAGTCATCTGGCAAACAAAAGAATCAAAGCTTTGCTCTCGCAAGCGGCATTATGTGCCATACGGTATGACGAAAAATTGCAACGGTATTACCAGCGCAAAATGGCTGAGGGCAAACACAAAGGGGTCGTACTCAACAATGTAAAGAACAAATTGGTGCATATCATGTTTGCTCTTGTCAACAGCAAGGAGTTTTATAAAAAAGATTATATTCGCCCTGCAAAACAAGTGGCATCTTAAAAAAAGTTAAATTAATGAATTTTTTTATGATTTTATTTGGAAGTTAACATAGAATTCAGTATGAAAACCTCGTCGAATCTGTTTGATTGGCGAGGTTTTTTATCACGACATTTAAAGTGCCATTTAAAGTGCCATTTAAAGTGCCATTTAAAGTGTCATTTAAAGTATCATTTAAAGTATCATCCATTCGCCTGTTTTGCGGGAGCCTTTTCTTTCTATAATCTTTTCTGACACTAAGTGAGAGAGTACTCTTTTAGCCGTTCTTGGTGAAATCGTAAGAATTTGTGATATTTCTGTTGCGGTAATACTTGAATTTACCCTTATCAATTCCAATACTTTATCTGCGTTGCTGCTAACTCGTTCTAAATCAGTATTATAGCTACCTTTCTTTTCATACGGAATAGTCAATTTGAACACATCGTCTTCTTCCATAATTGGCAAGGCGGTTTTATCTTTTACATACAATGGACAATAATGAAACATTTTTCGTACTCCGGAACCTAAATCCTCTACCCAGTTCAATTGCCTGAAAAAAGCGGCGATGTTTGGATTTTTTGAATGTGGGTGTAGATTTTTCGGTGTAATTTGCCCCATCATATAGGGTATATTCCAATTTTCCGTTACAACCGTTTCTTTGTAGATAGTTAATGAAGTATGAAAATTTACAGCATATTCCCTGTGAATAAGCAAGTTACATATCATTTCGCGAAATATAATATCACGAATACTTTCCCTGCTAATACCTTCCAAGAAAAATCTGTCCGGCGTATGTTTTTGGACAAAAGCCATTAACCGCCCGTATGCCTGTAGCAAGTTGCATTCAATCACGTCCCGGTCGTCATACCTATCCACATCGTCTTTCCGGCACAAAGCATCGATTCTGTAATGGGGGCAAACCGTTCCAACGGTAACATCTGTTCCAAAAAGTAGTGCCGCAGCCATTGTATAGCCTTCCTGTCCCGTTGTTTCATCTTTTCGATACAGTTTTGCTGCCCGCAAAATTTCGTCATTGCTCATAGTTAGCCAAGGATGAGTGCCATCGGTATTAAAAGAAACAATTTTTCTTACTTTGTCAAAGTCTTTTTGCACAAAATCATTCATTTGCAACCATGGGAACACTTTATTTTCAGTATATCCGTCAAATTTGCGCAAAAATAAAGTGGATATTTGATGATTAGTCCGCAATTTATAGTCGTCTTCATAGTTGCGGTCATAATAGATGTTCACATACGTGTGGGCTTGCAAACTTTCAGGCACATAGATATAGATGATTTTCTTTCCCTCTATCTCAACCACCTCGCTTGTAAGATAAACCGTTGGCGAAATAATCTGCGGATTGTTCATATCATCAGCCAATGTCTTTAGTTGGGCGGGCAGGCTATCTTCTTGGATACCTTCAACGTAACCATTATCCTTAACACCAAGCAAAATATGTCCGCCTTTCCGATTCAAGAAAGCGCAGATTGTTTCAAACACACTGCGAGATAATGTCGAACGTGATGTTTTGAATTCAATATTCAGACCTTCGCCTTGGGCTATTAGGGACTTTATTTTTTCTGTATCTATCATTATTTCTATGATGCTTTTGCCGTGCAAAGGTACGAAAACATATTGATTATTTATCTTTTATACTCCTCCCATTCGGTAGCCTTAAAAACCATTTTTTGATTAACATACCACGCAAAGCGTTTCTGTTCGTCTGTGGGTAGAATGTTGTTGTCATAATCACGGTAGGTTTGAGCAAAGGGATTAACTCCCAATTTTTTCAAAATTTTGCAACGCTCATTTGCTTCTGTTACGTCCTTGACGAGTAAATAAACAAAAATCCGGTAATTTTTAACGCCGTATTTATTCAGTTTTTCAAGTGCGGACAGTAGTGGCGATACTGCCGAAGTTGTATCGCAGGCAAATCTTATAAAGCGTATCCATTTGATTCTTGAAAGCAGTTTGGCGATTTCGTCCGTAACTAAACGGCTATCCAGCCCTTGATTAAAATCCACCTTGCATTTAAGGTCTGCAATTTTTTCGAGTTGCTGCAAGCCATGCGCAGAAGCGAGCACGTTATTGTCCATTACAATGGCGGCTTTTCTGCCTTGTAAGACTGTTTCAATGTCGCGGTAAGCGCGAATACTCCCCTCCTTTTCCGGCACGATACACCACGTGCAATTACGCACACAGCCGCGCGTTAAAAAACCGTATGCAGCCGAATATTGCGGATACAGCGAATAATCCGGCTCGGTATCGTCGCAAAACAAGTCATGGTACAATTTATAGCCTGTTCCGCCTTTGATTATTTCATTCGCTTGTATGGCACTGTCAATGTCCTGCGTGAATGTAAATACTTTCGATTGATAAACTTTATCATATTTTGCAAAATAGTTTACCCATTCAACAGTATTGCCTTGTTGCTTGTGATAATTGGCAATTTTCATCAGTGCAAGATTGGGGAAATGATGCCCATCCACGTCTATAAGCCCGATTTTCATAGGATTTTAATTTATAAATCAAGTGTCAGTTGCCTGTATTTCAGTTCTTCATAAGTCATAATTTCATCCCTTTTGATGGTTTTTCTTTGCCTGTTTCTACGAAATCATATTTGGGGATAGAGGCAATAACAAGCCTGTCGCCCATGTCTGCTTTCAATATTTCCAATTTTTCGGGTATCGGATGGGGCAGGTCATGGTCGTTTGGAACTTTCTTAATCCTCCTCCTGATTTACCGGTGCCAGCGACAATAAAATTTTTCTATCCAATGCCAAAAGTTCCGATTTGTGCTCTTTCAATTCATCTTCTTTGCGCCACGTGCTGTTTACCACCTCTTGGAGGGCGGGCAAATCAGCAGATAGTTTTTTCGTGTCCACTTGGTACTTTTCAATGAGTGAGGGTATCTTTTCGAGGGCTTTTAGGAAGTTTTGGGAGGCTAACAAGGGGTCGCCTGCGATATGTCCTTTGTTGTGTGTATATTTGATATTTCCCTCTCCCTCAACAAAAAAGCGGTTTTCTTTTGAGAAAAATTCTTGTTTTTGGCTGCTTTCGGTCTTTACCAACAAATTGAAGCCGTACAATGTGCCGATTTTGAAATACTCGCCGTTGGTGGCGGCATTGTTATGATGAACAAGGAACAATTCATAATTTTATGCCTTTGTGTCTAAAAATTAACAAACTGGCTGAGACCGTGTTTAGTACGGACTTGGTGCGAAGTTAGTACGGATTTGGTATGGAGAAGGTCCCAAAGTGTTTCGGCTCTGAAATTCTTGATTTTCGGTGAAATTTCGGGTTTTTAACTGTTTTTTTGTTATAGGTGTTATGTGCCGTTTTAAGGAGGACAAAAGCCTACACCTAACAGGGATACAAGTGCCCTGACAGGCAACTTTTCATTTTTTTTCAAAAAATTTGAAAAAAATCTTTCAAAATATTTGGTTGTTTAAAATATTTTTTGTTACTTTGCAGTCTGAATGTTAATAAAAATAATGTAAATAGATTAAACTTATGGTTAAGACATAATTAAAAGCGGGTTTTCCGCACATTTAGGGACATAATAAAAAGCATTGCTTTTTGTTCTTGAAACTCTTTTTCCACAAAATTGTCCTAATTTTAGGGCAACATGCTCAAGAATAAATTAGAAGATGCCGCGTGTGTGCGGCGTGGGATAATTTATCGGAGTGTGAGGCGTGGAAACCTGAGTTTCAGATAGGGTTATTTCACGCTATTTGTATTTTATTATATATTTTATGAAAGACACGAAAATGTATCGGTTATTGTTTACACTTCTCATTGCCTGCACAACTTTGACAGGCTGGGGGCAGGGGGCATCATACCCCGTGCAGGTGATGACGCAGCTCACGCCACCCTATTCGCTCATCTTGTCGGATTATGCCAAGCCGGCTTCGCAAAGGTTGTTTGTTACCATTATGGTGCGCGACTTGAACATTGTGAACCTGCCTGTGCGGTTGCATATCAAGATGGAAACGCTGAGCGGTATGACCGTCGAAACTATCTCCAACATCATTACGCCTGCCATTTACCTGACTGGCGGGCTGGTTACTATGCTGTATGGCACCGATTTGACGGACTATTTCAATATCAATAATCTGCAATTTAAAGGGTACAGCAAAGAAGATTATCGCCGCACCGGGCAGTTGCCCGAAGGTCATTACCGCATTACCGTGGAAGTGCGGCATTGGGCGACCGGAAGGATTATTTCCAGTCAAGGCACCGCCTACACGTGGATGGCACTCGGCAAGCCACCCGTGCTGAAAGTGCCCGAAGACAAGGCTGAGATGGGGAAAATTCCCGGAATGCCGCTTACGTTCTCGTGGATTCCCAACAAAGTCGGCATACCGGGTGTTATTCCGCAATACAAGTTTGAGATGTGGGAGATGCGCATCCCCGGCATCAATCCCAACGTGGTTGCAGCTTCTATGCCGACGTTTTACACCACCACGCAACTCATCACCAACTTGGTGATTCATCCTGCCACCCTGAACTTTGAGCCGGGGCTGGAGTATGCTTGGCGGGTAACGGCTTTTGACCCCATCGGCGATGTTTCTTTCGAGCAAGGTGGGCACAGCCAAATCAGGACGTTTACCTATCAATGCAAATGTGAGGGTGTGAGCGATGTCAAACTTGAGCGCAAGGGACAAAACGTTGCTGTAAGTTGGAATCAGATACCCAACAAACACACGTCGTTTCATTTGGAAATGGAAAATCAAGCCTCCGGCTGGTCGGCTACCGATGTTGTGTATTACAACAAAGCCAATTCCGGCACACTGGTGCAGGGGGCGACCTATCGGATGCGCGTGCGGGCTATCTGCGATGGTAATACGATGAATCCGAGTGAGCCGACGGCGTGGCAAACGATTACAATTCCTGAGCCGCCGAAAAGGGATAATTCAAAATGTGGCACACCGGTAAAATCTATTCCGGTTACCAATTATACGCTTCGTACTGATTTGCAGGCAGGCGATTTTCTGACCCACCCTAAGAGTGGTGGTAGCCGCTACACGATAAAAACAGCCACGCCGCAGGGCGATGGCAAGTTCAAAGGCGTATTCGTGTCTTGGTGGGGATGGGCGGGGGACCTAAAAATTTTTTGCGACTATTGGGATTTGACGGTCAATACCGACAACCAAATACTCAGTATGAACTATAGGAGCATCTATAATCCGCAATTTTTGTTGGATATAGATGCGGCGAAAGACTACATCAAAAACTTGACAAATGCTGCTGGTAATGTAACAAATGCGGCGGTGGATGCCGTAAACACACTGGCAGAAAGTATTAAGCCGAATAATGCCACTCTTGTGGATTTTGCAATGCCGGAAAATCCGGTTGTGGATATTAGCAAACCCGGAGAAGTGACTATTACGGATGAAAAAGGAGAAAATCTGCAAATCGTTGAATTACCTAAAAATGAGGACGGTTCAACAAATTTGCCTGCAATGATACAAGATGCTTCAGGGAAGACATTTATTGTAGATACAAACGGAAATGTAGCGCAGGAGAATAATACGTCCACTACATCGACTACTTCTGCCGATACTAATAGTACGAATAGTGATAGTACAAGTGCAAAATCCAAAGCACACTACTCAATAGAAGGACACGAATTTTACGATGGCGAAACTATTTATCTGCCGTTATCCGACAGACCGTATGAAATAAAAGCCTATCGGGATAGTGTTAATCTATTTGGTGAGGGGGCTGTATGGAGTAGTGGGGTAAATAAAGTTGATGCAGCCACCGTTCGTTTTACTCCAAATACTGTTTCTCGTGATATTAACGGCACGGGCATTAGCACTATATTGGGAAATGACGCATTGCGTTGCAAAATTGTGGTCGTGAATGTGGAATTTGAAGAAGACCCAACGCAAAAATGGGGATTTGATGAAAATGACCCACCTAAGGAAGATTTATATACTTCCTATAAGAATACTCTTCCTAAACCTGGTATAAAGTGGAAGTCAGTGGAAATTGATGGAAGTTATGATAAACTTAAAATCAAAGTGACACCAACAGGTGCAGAAAAAAGTGTTACATTGAAGATGTCCAATGTTGCAACTTCTGATGTTCGTCCTAAAATATTGACATCAAGTCAACAAACTATTGAGGTAAATAATTCAACTAATAGCGAGTCTTCTCTATTGGCACAGATAGGGTATTTCACCAATGATACGATGCAAGTGAAAGTAATTGGATATGAGCGGATAAGAAAAGAGGTTGCAATCATTTCAGTAAATGGTGCTCCATCGATATCAATGGAACAAATACAAACTGCATTGAATAAAAGATATAAATACGCTGTTGTAAAATGGGAGGTTATGCCAGCATTATATTCATTAACTGTCGATTATGATTCAAATAAGAATGGAGCATTGGATTTGAATGCCAATGCGACAGATGGCTATCGTGGTGAAATGACAACGATTATAGATAGTTGTAAAATTGGAGGAGATGATTTATACAATTTATTTATTGTTAATAATTCCTTGCCGTCAGCGAATGGAGTAATGCTTTTTAATCAACGGTATGGATTTATTTTTGCAAGTCCAAACGTGGCTATTCCGCATGAAATTGGTCATGGAGCATTTGGGCTGTTTCATCCATGGTCATCGGGTGAAGGACTCAATGGCTATCCTAATAGGGCTACCAATGATTGGACTTCTAAAGACACCAATAATCTGATGGAATGGGAAGGTAGCAGTTGGCAATTGGATAAATTGCGAAAATATCAATGGGATAAAATGAGATAATGTTAAACAATTACATAAAAAATATATGAAAAAGATTTTAGTTAGTTTATTTGCTGTTACATCCATATTTGTATGTAACGCTCAAAATGAAAATGGTACATTGGCATCCCGATTTGATGCACTTATTCAGCGCATGGTAGAGGATGCTCATTTTGGTTATTCTTACCAAGCTCGAGAATTGCAAGTAGAAAATTTACCAGATAGTCTACTACCTCTGTTAAAAAAATATGAGAAAATTCCTAATTCTAATGCGCAAACTTGGATTTATACGAATTATTATGAGTATGCCGTAGCGTCTAAAGACACACTGTTTAAACAACAAATGATGCGTAAATTACTGAATGCTTGTGCTTGTATAGATTCCATTGAGTTATCATACGCTTGTGGACCTGCAACTGGTTATCTAAAGAAATTTGACAATCAATTGTTTGATAAAGAGATGATAGATACTATTAACTCAAGAGCAGCGCATAATAAACGAGCAGCTACTGATTATGCCTATATCTCAGGCAAGCTTAATCAAAAACAGATGATACCTGCTTTTGAACAGCAATTGACCACAGAAGAATCCCCCATAAACAGATTTGAGTGGAATATGATTTTAGCTCGTTTAGGATTTGCCCCAAGCATTGAGGTCACCAGAAATTTTATGCAAGAATTATCTATTGATGAGAGATTGATAAGATATGAAAGAGTATTTTTTTATACGCGACAAAAACCGATTATTGATTTACTACTTAAAGATCTAAATTCTAATGAAATACAAGAGCCTTCTTTGGAGTTTGGAGAGCCGCCGAGAGACGGAACTCCTTATGTCCACTATGCAATGAAATTGTTGATGAAATTAGTCAAAGATTTTCCCGTTATAGAGCGAGAATATGATAATGATGCAACTACAGAATTTCTAAAAAAGCAACATGAGGAAGATTGGGCAATAGCGAGAAAATGGGCAAAAGAGCATAAAAACAATTATGAAATAATTGCAGAATAAGTTTAAAATATATGAAAAAGGTTTTGATTAGTTTACTGGCTTTGACATACATAATAGCATGTGAGGCTCAAAATGAAAATAGTACATTTACTTCACGATTTGAAGCACTGATTCAACGCATGGTAGAGGAAAATTATCGTCCATACGATATAGCTTGGGATATGCAGGCGCAAAATTTGCCGGATAGTCTTCTGCCATTATTAAAAAAATATGAAAAAATACCTAATTCTAATGCGCAAACTCAAATTTATAAATGTTATTATAGGTATGCTGCAGCTTCAACGGATACTGTATTTATACAACAAATGATGCGTAATTTATTCAATGCCTGTTCTCGCACTGATTCCATTGAATTATCATACGCTTGCGATTATGCAACAGAGTTTTTTAAAAAATTTGATAATGACCTATTCGATAAAGAAATGATAGATACGATTAATTCAAGAGCAGCGCATAATAAACGAGCAGCCACTGATTATGCCTATATCTCTGGAAAACTTAATCAAAAACAAATGATACCGGCTTTTGAACAACAATTGGCGGTAGAAACAAACCCTCACAGTAAGTATGAGTGGAATAAAGTTTTAGCTCGATTAGGATTTGCTCCAAGTATTGAAACCGTCCGAGGTTTTATGCAAGAATTATCTATTAATGAGAGATTGATAAGATATAGCAATGTATTTTTTTATACGCGACAAAAACTGATTATTGATTTACTCTTGCAAGATTTGAATTCTAAGGCTATAGAAGAACCTACTTTGGAGTTTGGAGAGCCCCCGAGAGATGGATGGCCTTATGCAGGACGAGCAATGAGACTTTTGATGAAATTAGTCAAAGATTTTCCAATTAAAGAACAAAAAATTGATTATGCTACGACAACAGATGAAATGCTAAGAGCAATAGAAAATAACGATTTGGCAATAGCTCGAAAATGGGCAAAGCAGCATAAGAACGATTATAAAATAATTGCAGAATAATCCCAGAGCCTCGCCGAACAGGGATATTTAGGTAAAATAAAAACAAATATGTTATAAATATGAAAACAAAAATTTTAGTAGCCCTATGCAGTATTGCTCTATGCAGCAACTTATCTGCACAATCATCAATCGAATGGCTGTATGAGCCTAAAGATTATAATTATTACGCTTATGCCATAGACAGTTTGGCAACGAGGTATTCCACAGAGGAACCGGTTCATGTTTATGGCAAGGGTAGATTTTTGTTTAAACATCAGGCTAAAGATTTGAGCGATAAAGAAAGGAAGAAACTTATTAGGAAAATAGAAAAACTGTTTAAACAAAACGAAGATGAAAATTTATATCATTTAGGGTATGAATTGCTTGGCAGTATGTATCGCCTTCAAGATTATTGCCGGATTGTGTCACAAAAAACATCGCCGGAAATTGACGATATGTTGATGGATGTCTATTTGCACTATTACGCATATCCGGGAAATTGGAGGTCGTCCATTGAAATAGAAACTTATTTAGACAAGAAAAGTCAAGGTTCAAAAACATTCAAGAAACGGTATGCAGAGTTGTTGGCAGGCAAAAAAAAGAAATATGAATTAGATGAAACAGATTGTCTCTACTTTATTGGAGCGACTGTTACAGGAAAAATGAAAGAATACATCCCTGCCTTGAAAAAAGGATTGTCGCAATGTTCGGATGAGGAACAGGATGCGAAAAAAAAGCGCACTTATCGCTATGCCTTAATAAAATTAGGCGATAAAGAGCAACGCCAATATTTCTTGGACAATTTGATGGGTTTTGACGCATTTCCCAAAGAACATTTTATGCTTTTCAGAGATGATGCATTTATTTGGAGATACATAGAGGTTAATTATGCTTCCAATGATTTAGTGTGTGTTGGTAGAGCAGAACTGTCAAAAAAAGTGCTCACAATCCATAATATTTATCCCTACATAAAGAATTTGCCTGCGGAGCCGGAAGACCACTACTACCTGTCATTTGACCATTGGGCAGATACGGTATATAAATGGCTGCTGGCAAATAAGAGTACGGTGCAGTTTGATTATGAGGGGGGAAAACAGTGGGTGTGGTAATTCCCTTAAAAATTTGCATCCATCTTAATTTTTTTGTCTTTCCGGCTGATGCTTACGCCAAAAGCATAACTGTATGACAGATTGACGGCGTATTGCAATTGCTTTTTCGCTTGCCCTGCGCTGTATAGCATAGACAGGGTGAGGTTCAGGTTGTGCTTTTTGGCTAAGAGGTAGCCTTCGGTCAGGCGGAGGTTTATGACGTTCGACAGATTGCCCGTTTGGTTCGACATGCTGCTGTACGTTGCCGTTAAGCCGCTTTTCAGTTCCTCAAAAAGTGTTGTTTGTAGCGACAGGTTGTAAGTCATGGCACTTGAGAACATATTGTCCGGCAGTTGGCTGTAATTGTAGTTGATGGAGGCGGAAGTGTTCAGGTTCAGCGGGAGCACCGACAGTTGATATGCCACGGAGGTGTTGTAGATGTCGTTGCCCGCAAATTCCGAATATTGCTGCGCCTCTGCCGATTTTTGGTACATGAAGTTGATATTGACACTTTGGCGTTGCTCTTTGGTGTTTTGAAGCGTGTATGCCACATTTGCCGCTGCGGTATAGTTTAACTGCGTAACGTTCAGGGTGTCAAGGTTTTGAAATTCATTGGTTTGGGTTACTTGCGAATACACGTCGTTGACGAAAACGTAGGATTGCAGGTTTGACAGATTAAGTCCCACATTCAGGTTTTCAGACAAACCGGACGACAAATCCAGGGCATAAATCATCCGCGAAGCCGTGTTGGTTTTTTGCTTGTCCAAATTGTCTGTTTGATACCCGACATTGCCCGCAATGTTCAGTTTTTTGATGGCGGTGGCAAAATTGCCGGTGATGTTTTCGTAGTCGTTGGTCATATAATACGCGCCCAAGGTGGTGTAGTTGGGGGCGACCCGTTCATAAGTTGCTCCCATAGAACTCCCTGATAATGAGTAAGTAAAGTTTGTTTTGATGGCGTGAAACAGAGCCGCGTCATCGCCCTGACTGATGTCTCTGTCCAAGGCACTGAAACCATATTCTGCTCCCCAGCGCAGGTTGGGAATCAGGTCGAGATTGGCTTTAATGCCGCCCGTGAGATTGCCCTGCGGCTTGAGGTCGATGCTGTCGGCATTAAATTGGGCGGACGACACGATGTCTTGCGCCTTAAACAGATTAACGCCCACGTCAAACTTTTTGCCCTTGTATTCGACATTGAAACCGCCGCCCAGCCGCTTATACGAGGGGTCGCCGTCGTCAGCGGGCGTGGCTTTTTGAAGCCTGCCATAGAGGGCACTTATCTTGAAGCCGTTGTCGGGCGTGAGTTCGACACCGCCGCCAAACAGTTCGTGACCGGCAAGCGAATAGGGCGAAAACTGCATAGAGGTGTAGCCGGCATACACTTTCGCCCACTTATAGGACGGCGCAAGCGACAGGCGATTGAACGGCAGCGAGGCACTTTTGCTCAACTCCTGATTGGTGTAGGCAAACGACAGCGGGAGATTGACCACGCCCAGAATGTTCAAATTGAGGTTGCCGCCGATAAACGTTGAGTAAGGATTGACTGCCGTGGAATCGTTGGGCACAATGGTCGCTATCTGATTGACAGTAACACCGCCATTCACAGTGAGCAGAGGCGCGCTAAGCATCGCTTCAATATCTTGAGCCATAGCATCAGGCGCAAAAGACAATACCGCCAAAAGGATTATTGCTCGTTTTCTCATCCTTTACATTTTTACGGTTACTTCGTTGCTTAGCCCTGAATACGTGCCGTCATCGTAGAGGGCTTTTATCCGGTAGTGAAATGCTTTTTCGCGCAGGGCTTCCCTGTCCGTATAACTGCTTTCGGTGGTGCCGTCGTGCAGGCGCGGGGCTTCGTCGCCAACGGCTTTGTAAATCAAAATCCGCTCTACCTTCTTTTTCGACTTCACCGTCCATTGCAGCGTTACTCCCTCCAAGTCTATCTGCCTTTTCAGCACGATTTCATCGCTCTTTTCGCCGGGGGCTTTTTTCTGCACCGGCGACGATGGCGGCGACTGCAACCCGCTGTCGTCTTCGGCTTTCACCTGATAGATATACATTTCGCCGGCTTGCACGCTGTTGTCCTGATAGGTGGATTGCTTTTCGAGGCTCTTTTTCGGGTTTTTCTCAATGCTTGTCAGGAGTTGAAAAGCCGTGTCGGAGGCTGCCTTGCGGTAAACGTGATGCCGCACCACATCCGTGCTGGAACTGTTGAACCACGTGAGCACCAAAGCGTTTTTCTTTGCTTCCACGCTCTGAATCATCGGCGACACCGGCGGGATGATGTCCGGACGCTTCAATTCCAGAATGGCACCAAATTGAGATTGATTCATCCGCAGGTCTTCTGCCCGAAGGCGGTAATAAATCTGTTTCGTCAGTGTTTTCAGATTGATGGAATCCGTAAAACAGGTGTCGGCGACCATCGAGGAGCTGATGAGTATGAACTCGAAATCGGGGCGATTGCTTCGATAAACGCGATAGCCGTGGATGTCCCGCTCCTTGTTTCTGTCCCACGTCAGGCGAACAATGCCGGTGCTGTCGATTTTTCCGGCAAGCCCGCGGGGTGCGGCGGGTGGAATGCTGTCGATGAGTTCGGCATACGTGTTGGGCGTAAATCGCTCTGTTTCGTCGTCAAACACCGAAAGGGCATAATAATTGGTTATGTCGGGCTGATTATCAACGTAAGTGCGTTCATCGGGCGTTTTACTCTCATAAATTTTCTCTTTCGTGCCGGTCGGTTTCGGCGAGCGATAGAGGCGAAAACCGGTGATGGATTCATTCATTTCGTCAGGATATTCCCACGTGAGGCGCACCTGTTTGTTGTCAATCACCTCCTTGTTTGCAATCATGGGCGGGGCTGTGATGGGGATGCGCCCGCGTCCCACTATCGAATCGCTCGGAGGTCCGAGTTCGCCAAACGCATTAATCCCTTTTATGCGATAATACCATGTAGTGCGATTGTCGGGCAATGAATCGGTGCGAAAAGCATATTCCGGCGTAACGTCTTCGTCGGATGCCTGCACGCTGGCATTTTCACTGATGGCAGTGTATTCCTTGCCGTCCTGCGACTTTTCCACGATGTAACTGTTATATATATGACCCAAATACAGAATATTCCACGACAGTTGCACCTGTCTGTTTCCCCAACGCGCCGCCAAATCTATCGGCTTCGGGAGTTCCTGATATTCGGACAGCCCGGTAAAGGAAAAAGCCGTATCCACAGCCATACTGTCGGGCGTGGCAATATAGACCTTATACAGATATTTTTCATCGGGCAAGACGGTATTGTCCACCGCCGACAAACCCGAAAGCCGCGCCGTAAGCACCGACTGGTCGGCAGCAAACAAAGCCATAGAAAAGCGGTTTTGCTCCTCCTGATACTTCTGGGCAATGGCAGCGGGGCTAACGAGCGGCAACTTTTCCGACTCGCCAAAAATACACTCCGCAGCAATACTCACATATTTATCCTCGACATATTGCTGCCACTCCGCCGCCGGCGAAGGCTTTTGCGGCTCGGCAGTAAGCACCCGATGCTCCATATCGTCCAGCAGTTCGCCCTTGCGCAAAAGGGTATAACGCTCCACCACATAGCCGTAGCGATTGCCCAAATCCCACGTCTGCTTGTCCGTGGGTGCCCAGCGCAGCAGGATAGAATTTTGCTGCGTAGGGCGGGATAGTAGCATCACGCCGCTGTTGGCTTGGGCTGCTGCCGTTGTTATTGCAAACAGCATTAACGCTGCGATGTAAATTTTTGTTTTCATATCTGTTATTATTTATTCAAAATTTGCATTTTCAATTATCCATCCCCTGTTGGCGTAGGCTTAGCCTGCGTCGTTGTAACCGCAAGGCTCCAGCCTTGCAACAAGCCGTAAGGCTTGTATTTTTCGCCTTTTTGTTTTCATATTCATAACATATTTGTTTTTATTTTACCAAAATATCTCACTATTAATTTTATACTTTCCTTTATTTTCTTTCATCCATTTTCGTGCGGCTTCTATTCTATCTTGGTCTTTGTATAAACGCCTTATATCAGGCATATTTAGTATTATCCGCTGTAATACGCTTATTGCCCTGTGTGCAATTGGGAAGCCTATTTCATCACCATCCAACGGAGCATCTAAAATATTTTCATTAAGCAATTCATTCAAGAAATCAATGGATTTTTCTGTGTGAATATATGACGCATAATCACATAAAGCATAATAGAAAGCTCTATCTGACTTATATTTTTTCATAAAATTTATACATTCCTGTTCTATCTGTTTATTTCCCATTCTTGCCAACGCTAATTTACTTACCCATTTTAAAGTGCGAAACTGATTGTTGAAATAATAATCGTGATTTTCATCTAATTTTTCTTTTGCATATTTATACAACGTGTCACATTGATTTATATCTCCAATAAAGCCTATTACCAAGATATTATTTCTGCTTAATTTGTTTTGATTTTCAGGCAGAAATAAATTATACAAACTATCTATAGCTGTTCGATTGAATTGTGATTTGTTTAAAAAATCACGCAACATTTCTTTACTAAGAACATTTCTGACATAGTCTGATTCATCTAATTGTGAAAGCACAAATTTTTCGACCAGTTGTTGCGTATAAATTGTGTCTTTAATATCATTAGCAAGATGAGTGATTACGACATAGGCTTCACCTCTAATTTTTTTGTCATTAGAGTTTCTGTATTGTTCTAATAGTGTTGATAAATATCTATGATTTTGAACATCATTAAATAAATCAGGCATTCTAACGTAGTAATGACTTTCCATTTGAGACTGAATATAAGCATCTATCTCATTTTTTTCTGTTTGAGCATATAAAGATATTATACTCAAAGAACTTAATAATAACAATTGTAATTTTTTCATTTTATCTAATTTATTTAAGGATTTATTATATCCCATTGATATTTTCTAATTTTATCTCCATCATAATAATCCATAAAATTATTTGTATCTTTCCCTCGATTGTAAGATGGCATAGTTGCATCTTGAAACGGATGCTTTAATTCAAATGCGCCATGACCTAATTCATGGGCAATGGTATTTTGCAGTTGATGTTTGCTTGTATGCCTATCCACATGAATAACACCAAATTTCTGATTCATTCCCATTTTGCCAAAAATGTTTTTATTTGGATTGTCAACTATAAAAAGAATATAATTGTAGGCTGCATATCTATATTTATTAATGATTATCTGGACTTCATTACTTGGAAAGTCGCCCTGCACATCAATTTTACCATCTCCATCAATATCATAATTTATTGAATCAGCAGGCAATTGGGTTACGTCCCATTCAATATTTGCTTGATTATATGCTGTCTTGTTTAAATAGTCCTTTAATTCATCCAAAGTCATCATTGCAGAGATATCTGTACTTTGATGATTCGTCGAATGTATGGTAACAATTGCGAGAGTTTTCGGAGGTTGATTACTCAGTCCTCTGATTTTTAATTGCACTGCCTCTGCAGAAAAATGCCCAATTTGCGGTATCAATTCAGACTCTCCTATACTTGTTGCGCTAATAGATAAAGTATGCCAAATGTTATTGTTAGTTTCAGGCACAAAAGACGCTACTTGAACGCTTGAATTAGAGGATACAAATTTAACCGCTTTTTCTGCGCCGATGGGTAAAACTTTTACCCGCACAATATCAGGCATACCATTGACCTGTAACGATTTCCACGGCAATCCAGCAACCGGAGTTGTTTGGAAAGAGGGATAATCATTTTCTTTGTCCTTATCGTTTTCATCAAATCCCTGCTTTTGTTTATTATCCTCTCCAAATTCTGCATTCACGACCACAATTTTGCAACGCAATGCGTCATTTCCCAATACAGTGCTTATGCCCGTGCCGTTAATATCACGAGAAACAGTATTTGGAGTAAAACGAACGGTGGCAGCATCAACTTTATTTACCCCACTACTCCATACCGCCCCCTCACCAAATAGATTAACACTATCCCGATAGGCTTTTATTTCATACGGTTTGTCGGATAACGGCAGATAAATTGTTTCGCCATCGTAAAAATCGTGTCCCTCTATTGAGTAGTGTGCTTTGGATTTTGTACTCGTACTATCACTACTCGTACTATCACTACTCGTACTATTAGTATCGGCAGAAGTAGTCGATGTTGTGGATGTATTATTATCCTGCGCTACATTTCCGTTTTTATCTACAATAAATGTCTTCCCTGAAGCATCCTGTATCATTGCAGGCAAATTTGTTGAGCCATCCTCATTTTTAGGTAATTCAACGATTTGCAGATTTTCTCCTTTTTCATCCGTAATAGTCACTTCTCCGGGTTTGCTAATATCCGCAACCGGATTTTCCGGCATTGCAAAATCCACAGGAGTAGCATTATTCGGCTTAATACTTTCTACCAGTGTGTTTACGGCATCCGCCGCCGTATTTGCCAAATTAGTCACAGCATCCGTCACATTCTCAATCTTGGCTTTCGCGGCATCCACATCAAGCAAAAAAGCGGCTTTACTGATACTGTGATATTTCATCGTAAGTATCTGATTATCGGTGTTTACCGACAAATCCCAATATTCACAAGGAATTTTTAGGTCCCCCGCCCATCCCCACCAAGACACGAATATGCCTTTAAACTTGCCATCGCCCTGCGGCGTGGCTGTTTTTATCGTGTAGCGGCTGCCTCCGCTCTTAGGGTGGGTCAGAAAATCCCCTGCCTGCAAATCAGTACGAAGCGTATAATTGGTAACCGGAATAGATTTTACCGGTGTGCCACATTTTGAATTATCCCGTTTCGGCGGCTCGGGAATTGTAATCGTTTGCCAAGCCGTCGGCTCACTCGGATTCATCGTGTTGCCATCACAGATAGCTCGCACGCGCATCCGGTAGGTCGCCCCCACCACCAATTGTCCTGAATTGGCTTTGTTGTAATATACCACATCGGTTGCCGACCAGCCGGAGGCTTGATTTTCCATTTCCAAATGAAACGACGTGTGTGTGTTGGGTATCTGATTCCAACTGACAGCAACGTTTTGCCCCTTGCGTTCAAGTTTGACATCGCTCACACCCTCGCATTTGCATTGGTAAGTAAACGTGCGAATGACGCTGTGCCCACCCTGCTCGAAAGAAACATCGCCGATGGGGTCAAATGCCGTGACCCGCCAAGCATACTCCAGTCCCGGCTCAAAGTTCAAAGTAGCAGGGTGAATCACCAAGTTGGTGATGAGTTGCGTGGTGGTGTAAAACGGCGGCAAAGAGGCTGCTATCACATTGGGATTGATGCCCGGAATACGCATCTCCCACATCTCAAACTTGTACTGTGGAATAACGCCGGGTATGCCGACTTTGTTGGGAATCCACGAAAAAGTGAGCGGCATTCCGGGAATTTTCCCCATTTCAGCCTTGTCTTCGGGCACTTTCAGCACGGGCGGCTTGCCGAGAGCCATCCACGTGTAGGCGGTGCCCTGACTGGAAATAATCCGCCCTGTCGCCCAATGCCGCACTTCAACGGTAATGCGGTAATGACCTTCGGGCAACTGCCCTGTGCGGCGGTAGTCCTCCTTGCTGTACCCTTTAAATTGCAGATTGTTGATATTGAAATAATCGGTAAGGTCGGTGCCGTAAAGCATCGTGACCAGCCCGCCGGTCAGGTAAATAGCCGGAGTAATGATGTTGGGAACGGTTTCGACAGTCATACCGCTCAGCGTTTCCATCTTGATATGCAACCGCACAGGCAGGTTCACAATGTTCAAGTCGCGCACCATAATGGTAACAAACAACCTTTGCGAAGCCGGCTTAGCATAATCCGACAGAATGAGCGAATAGGGCGGCGTGAGCTGCGTCATCACCTGCACAGGGTATGATGCCCCCTGTCCCCAGCCTGTCAAAGTTGTGCAGGCGATGAGTAGTGTAAACAGTAACCGATATATTCTACTCCCATTCATAACTAACTATTCCATAATCATTTTTATCTGACGGCGTTCGCTGCCTGCCGTCACAAGCAGGACATAGACTCCTGTTTTTAATTGGAGATTATAACTGAGATGATAGCTGGCAGAGCCTTTTTCGTTACGCCAATCGTAGTTAAGACCGGTAGCCGTGTCAAAGACACCTAACCGCACATCTGCCGTTTCTCTCAATTCTATATCCACCGTGAATGTGCCGCGTGACGGATTGGGGTATTGAGTAACCGATTTAATCAGCGGGTCTTTGTAGCCCCAGTCGTCAGCAGGGGCTTCCTCGTTTTCATCTGCTTCCACCACCTCTATCAGTTTGTAGTACAGCGAAGCGCATCCTCCGGCATACGCCATCAACTCAATGGTGTACATACCTTCCTGCAAACATTTGAGTTGCAGGATGTAGGGCAAACTATAGTTGTCATCTGCTTCTATCGGCTCAAAAACCGTGGGGTCGTACTTCCATTCCAAATCGTCCAACTTCATATTTGAGAGTTCAACAAGCACGATGTTTTCGCCCACGGTAGCCACGGAAGGCGACAGCAAATCGGCTTTTAAGGCACCGTTGCCTATCTCAACATTGATGTCGCCCCGTGCCGTGCACCCTTTTTTGTCGATTGCCTCCAAGAAATAGTGCCCTGCTGTTTTGACCGATAGATAGCGTTCGTTGGAAATATCGCCGGCTTCGGTGAACCAGCGGTAAGAAACAAAGTTCTGACCGTCTAAAACCAACGTATTGCCCGGACACATCAAAATATCGCCGCCAAAATCAATGATTTGCTCGTCCGGCTCGTTCATGGTATAATGTTCGGTAAGCACGCAGCCGTTGGCATCGGTCACGCGCACCCAATAATTGCCCTTGGCGAGGTTGCTGATATCCGGTGTGGTGGCTCCGGTCGACCACAGATAGGTATAACTGCCTGTGCCGCCAAAGGTTTCCGTGCGAATATAGCCGTCGTCGAAGCCGTGACAATCAGGCTCTTTGACCTCGTAGAAGCGCACGCGCAACTCATTCGGCTGGCTGATGTCGAAATAACCTCTGGCAGAATAGCCGCCGGTGTCCGTAACCGTCACATAGTGCTCGCCTTTCGGGAAGCGATTAGACGATATGCCGGCATCGCCGTTCGACCATGTAAACTTATAAATCAGCGTGTCGATGGTCGCGCCATTTTTTATTCGGGCAGTGCCCATTCCGTCGAAGCACACCGCATCGGTCGTTTCAATGTCTTGAACGAGCATTTGAAGGAAAGGATTGGTGTATGAGCTTACTGCCACGAGCACAGTTGCATCACAGCCCTGACTGTCGGTAACCGTGATGCGGTATTGATGTATAGCAAGGTCGCTGAAAACGGCTTTATTACCCGCAGCCAATGTTTGGGTTGAAAACACGGTGTCGCCTGCCATTCTTATAGCATACGTGTAGGGAGCCGTGCCACCGGTTGCCAAGGCTTTGAGCACGCCGTTGTCCAAGTCGTGCGTCGTGTTGATGGTGTCCGTCACTGCTAATTTCAATACTGCCGGTTGGGTGATGATTGCCGTTGCCGTAACGGTCGTGCAGCCCATGCTGTCTTGCACGGCAAAAGTATAAGCCGAGGTTCTTGCCCACAACCGGTGGAACGTAAGCAAGGTGTCGCCGTCCACGATGGATTCGGAAATACTGTCGGGAGCTATCAACAGCCTGTTTTCTACAAGGAAGCCGCGATAGGGATAGGTGCCGCCCGACACTTTGTAGCGAACCCACCCGCTATCTTCGCCATTGCATTGCACATTGGAGAGGGTGTCGAGTGTGATGGTCAGCGGCGAAGGCTCGCCGATAGATACAAAAACACTGTCTTTGCCATCGTACTTGTCTTTCACATAAAAAGTGTAACTGCCTGCCGACAAATTCTCAAAAATTGGCGAATTTTGCCACGTGGTGCTGCCTTTTCGGCTGTAACGATAATCAACACCGTCCCAACCGGCAATGGCAATGGTGTTGGCAGGAAGGGTGCTCTTTGAAAGGATATCCCAACCGCCCCTTGCAGACAGTGTTACCCTGGCATCGCTGTAGCCGTAGCAGGAAACCGGCTTGGTGATGGCTGCCCGAACGCGAAGCGTGTCTTGCGGCTCAAGTATCTGCACCACAGTGTCTTTTTTACACTCTTCTGAATCCATGATTTTTAGTGTGTAAAACGGTCCGGACGACAGCCCCCGGAAAGAAAAAGTTGTACCGTATACTTGCTGAAGCGAATCTCTCTTAAAATTACCTTCATAGAGCTTTAACGTTAAGTTTCCAACGTTGCCACTGGTAATATCGGCATTGATGGCTCCCGTTGAACTGCCTTTGTCGCTCACCGGAGTGATTACCGAAGTGATTACGATGGGGGCTTTTTCGGGAATGACAAACGAGAAAGTAAAATCACAGATACTGTCGCACGGACATAGACTTGGGTTATATGTGTCTCTGTAACTATCCCGTATAGTACAGGAATAGGTGCCCGACGTTATCCCAGTGAGTATGAAAGTGCTGTCGTTCACCGGAAATTCGGTGGCAGCGGGTCTGTTTTGCACGGATAAGACACCTCTTTTGTTTTTCACGGAAAACTTCACCGTCCCTTCCCCGTCCCAACAGCGGGGTGCCACTTCGTCTTGAATGTCAATTTCCATTTGCGGATGAGCGTGAAGCGTAACCGGCTTCGACACAATACACCCGCAGTCGTCCTGTATATACACGGTATCTACTCCATCCGAATAGCCTGTAACAACAGCAGAGGTATTGAAATCAATAGCCCTGTTTATTCGGCTGTATTTATATCTTCCTGTTCCGTTTGTGTCGTCAACCGCCCCCAAGGTGCCTCCTTGCGTGTTAAATACCTCTATCTCGCCATTTGAACTGCACCACAAAGTGGGGCGATGGGTTTCTGTATAGTCTGCAGTTATTTCGGGCTTCGCCGGCACGACGATTGGAAATATAGACTTGTTGCCGCAAACATCTAAAATGGTGACTGTATGATTGCCTGCCGTTAAACCTGTAAATGTGTTATCGTTGCGGAAGGCTTCGGTACTAATACTAATGGGCTTGTCGTCTATCAGAAATGTGTTACTGTAAAAAGTGCTGTCAATGCCTCCTCTAAGTGCTGTTAAAATAATCGTTCCATTGGCGATATCGCCGCTCACCAAATTGGTGGTGTCGCGGCAATCGGGCAGGGTTGTTCTGTAATCAATAGTGATGCTGTCCGGCTGAATGAGTTCTACATCTCGTATTGTATCGGATATGCAACCAAACGCATCATTGATTACATAAATCTCATATTTGCCTTTCGGGAGGTCAATATAGGCGGTGGTGTCATTTTGTTCAGTATAATAATATGTTCTACCCAGTGCATCGTCAGGTTCAGTCTGTTTGCTTAGAGCTATTTTTTGTTCATACACCTTGGCATCGTCTTGGTTTGTTGCATAAATAGTGATGCTATCAGTTGTTGCAGGGCTATTTATAGAATTAGTTGCTGCGGGGCTATTTTGTACATCAATATATATCCGCCCTCTGGCTCCATCATCTGCGCTGGCAATTTGAAAGCCATTAGTATTAAATTTATATCCTTGGTCTCTGTCAAATTTTATTTCAAACGGAGGTAGCTCATGTATGATAAAGGAATCATCATATACACATGGGCTTGGTTTATCAGCAGCACCAGGGTACTGCGACTCATCATATGCTATTTGTAATTTATACTCCCCCCGAACAGAAAAATAATCTGTGACATAATAATATCCATCTCTTTTTTCAATTTTGTCATCATTAGCATTCGGTGCTGAATTGTCATCCTGATAACTTATAGTAGTTCCACCGTATGGTGGAGGAAATTCAATATTAACTCTATACTTATTATCATCTGAAGGAATTTTAATAGTGATTGGACATTCTTTGCACATCGGATATTCATATTCTAAATTCTTGCCTGCTGGGAACGTGAATTTGGGAAAATACCACAATACGTTATTATCTGGTCTACGAAGCGTACTGTAGGAATAGCTACTATCCAACAAACGTTTTCTTGTTCTAAAATTAAAAGGTACACCAAAATCAATATTATCTTTTAATTTAAGATTAGAATAAGTGTATGTGTAGGAGGCTGTACCATCGCTTGGTACATTATATTCTATTGTTATCCAATCGTTCTTTTTTTTACTCCATATTTGAAGCTCTGCCTGCCCTTGACCATTATAATAGTTCCCTACTTTAATCGTTATTGGGGTTTCTTCACAAGCATAAACACTTCCGCTAACACTGTCGTTCATAAATAATTCACTTGTTATTTCAGCGGGGTCATCAACGATTACTGTGTATTTTGCATCAAGATATCTGTCACACATCCCATTTTGAGTATGGCAATGCACTTCAAATGTAAAAGGAGACATTCCTTTGTCGTAAGACTTATCAGCACTCTTAGCGTCTTCTGTATCATCTGAGTATAGTCTACCATGTAGTCGAAATGAAGAAGGTCGCTGGTTCAGATAATAAGTCTGACTTGGCTGTGACTTGTTAAAACCCGTCCATGCAGAGCCAGATACTCCCGGAACAAAAACATGCAACCATAAATCACCATGCGTAGAGTCCCAGCACGATGGATCATCATCTACAGAAAAGCCGTTCTTTTCATATTTGATGTAATACCGATTTTCTTGTGCATACAAATTGCAACTCAAACTCATTACAAGAATAATACTTGTGATTTTTACTAATGTTTTCATATTCGTTTATTTTATAGGATTATACATTGTCATATTCACCGTTGAGGTTGCAAATTCCTTGCCCGGCAATACATAACTCACATCCACAGGATAGTTGCCTTGTGACACTACCGGCGGAAATGCCGTATTCAGCAAGTCAATCTCTTGTTGAGTGATTCTAATGTTCTGTGACTGTCTTACGGAAATGTTCGTTTTTACCGCCACAAAATCACGAAGACACCAATAAGGCAACGTGTAACGGAACGTTTGCGGGTAGAATCTGGAAGTCATACCTGTGCTCACCTCATCACTTGTCAGCCGTTTGTCGGGTGTGCCTGTCCTTATTTCCACTTTCTCTACCGGAGTCTTGACATACGTTTGGGTTTGATACATCCCCTGATAAAAGGATTGGGTGTACCAATTTGTTTGATTGACTTGCGCAGTAAAGCGTACCACTTTTTGCTCGCCGCCATTCACACCATCTACCTCGTAGCCATCGAATAATTCCGGCACATCCAAATTGGTGATTACCTCATGGACAAAAGGCTCCACTTGCCACTGCGCACCTGTCGCTTTTTGGGTTACAGTCTTGATTTTTTCTGTGAACGTGTTATATTGGCTCACTCTGAAATTCAAGGCATAGATTTCTTTTTCGCTCAACTGCTGCAAAACACCCGTTGCCTGCTGCTTGGTGATTTCTACACCTTCCATATCCTGTGCTGTCGTTGTAACTTCTTTGAGGTTGCTTTTCACGTCCACATTCGTGCTTTTGGGGACATTTACGATTGCCAGTTTGTAGATTTTGTTTTTGTTGAGCGGGATGTCTGCCATTGAAAAATCTATTGCCAGCTGCGTGCTCTCCACTCGGCTTGGCGTGTGGGTAAACGGTGTCTCAAATATCTTTTTGCCGTTGCTGTCACTGATGCGGATGATTTGATTGAAACCCTCCGGTTTTTCTGTTGAGAATAGATACTCGTAGTTTACGGTCGTCAAGATGTAGCCATATTTGTATTCGTTGGCATAGAAATTGTATTGGCGGTCAATCGGGTAACTGTATTTGACGTGTTCCGGCTGGATTTCTTTGGGGCGGTCGCCGGTGCGGAATGTTACCGTCTTGGTTTCATACACCGGTTGTCCGTTGTCGCCTTTCACATACTCCCAATTGTTGTTTATCCTCTTCTTAAAACCTACTTTAACAAATATTTCCACGTCTTTTCGGCTCTCAAAAGGCTCTTTTGTGGTGAATGCCAGCACGGTGCCGTCGCTGCTGGGCTTTTCCTGTCCCGGAGCAATTTTGCCGCCTACGGTTTTGACGCGGAACTCTTCCTTAGTTACCATGTAGGTGCCTTTTGAACCGTCTTCTTCGTCGATGGTCATCGCCACGTTTATCGGGATGTTGAATATCACCTGCGGAGCGGCAAACACATTGACGTCACTGGCTCCGGTGGCGGGCGAAATGTCGCCGATGATGTCTTCGCCAAAGGGCGAGCCGCTCTCCGGAATACATTTTTCGCCCATTTCAAAGTTAAAATTGCAATTGCCTCTTACCAGACCGCCCAGTGCGCTGAACCGTCCGCCCACCGCACCCGCAAAATACAGCGGGTTAGGTCCCTTGCCCTCCAGCAAGGCGGCGGTGGACAAATCCAATATAGATATTCTTTTGCGCGAGCCAAATATTCTTACCTGGATGCCAATCGCGGCATCCACATACGCCCACGCCTGCCCCTGCGCATACCAGCCATTGATGCCCGGCGTGCCCGAATAGTTCTTGCAAAGTCTCCCGTTCATGTCGGTCAGCATAAACTCTGCGCCCAAGCCCAAATTCAGCCGTGCATAGAAAGCAGCCAGTGAGGCATCAAAATTATACTTAAATGCCGCTCCGAAAGCAATCCCTTTCCCCTCGCCGAGTTTGCTCGAATTGCTGCGCTCCAATTTGGCGCGCTTGTCGGCTCCTAACACTCGCAATACGCTTTCAGGCGGCAGAGGCAGCGCGGGGATGCCGTCGCCCAACATAAAATAGCCGTCCAATGTCGCCATGTTCAGGACTTTTATACCCATTCGGTCGCTGGGCGTGCCCATATAGACGTGCCATGTGTCGGGTGCAAAATAGAGCGATGCCCAGCCCAAACGGTCGTTGGGACCCACGCCTCTGATAATGCCCGCATTGAGGTAGGCACTCAAATCTGCCGAAAAAGTCTTGTTGATGTTGTCGTATTCCATCAACACGGAGGCGGTGAGAAAGCCCGTGCTTTTGTTTGCCGGCATCTGGTTTGCCAATTCCGATTTCGTCCCCTTTCTGGGTGCCGAGTTGCCGCTTTGCTCTTTTGCTTTCACGTTGGCGGTCAGATTGTCCGCAGGCAAACCCCAGTCGGCGGCATTCATAAACGCCGCATCGCCGCGAAACTGCACAAAATTCAGCCCGCCGTTGTTGTTAAACTGCATTTCAAAACCTACGTTAGCATTAAACGCCTTTTCGGAACTTGCCAACGCAAATTGGGTGCTTGCCATAAAGCCCATGCCCACTTTCTGGTCGGGAACATAGCTGATGCCCGAAAGCGATTTGCCAAAATCGAGGTCGGTGGAGGCAAACGACTGCGTAGGCATTTTCGTTGCCTGCTGCATCCGCGAATATAGCCCGCCGCCTACGCCGTAAAAAGACAGTCCGGGTGGAATCAGCAGCCCGCTCGCAGGCTGCGTCTGAAACAGAACATCCGCCAAGAAATACCGGTAAGCATCTTTTTTGCCAAACACGCCCACGGCAGTGAAGTTGAGTTTGCCGGACAAGAGTTTCAGGTCGATGTCGCCGCGGAAGCCATTGCCAAAAACAGGGTCGCTGTTCTTAAACTCTACACCTCCCGACAGGCTGAAAGGGTCGGACTGGTAATCGACGTGCACCTTAGTGACCGCGACTTCTTTGAATTTCCAATGCTGGTAGTCGCCATAAAGTTGCATTCCCACCGTCCCGCCAAACATATCGTTCAAACTGATGCTTGCCTCAAAAGACAAGCCGCTGCCTTTTTCATTCTTAAAAGGTGCTATACCGTTGATTGCCAAGTCAAAGCCGCCTATTTTGGGTGCTTTCAAGTCGCCGGTAATGTTGATGGCACCTATCTCAAAATAGGGACTTTCGCGGCTGATGACCATATTTTCAAACCCAATGTCGGGCACCGCAAAGGTGTTGGTGGTGTCGTTGCCAAGCGATGCGTTCACGCTCAAAGTGCCCGAAGCATGGATGCTGGGGTAAATCTCTTTGTTTTTGAACAACAAGTTTACCGTCGAGAGTTCGTTCAGCGTGAGCGTGCTCGACAACACCGGAAAATCGTACTGCCCGGCGATGCCTGCCTTAAACTCGTATTCCTCAATGACGGGATTAAATGTAGCCGTGTAGGGCACAAGCGAATGTTTGCCAAAAGGCGGAATATTCACATCGCCGCCAAAGCCAAACGCAGCAATCTCGTTTTTCAAAATCCCCAGCGAAAAATCGGTCAGCGAGATGTCCCAACTTTCAGGATTGATGCTCTCGCTACTGATGATGTCGGTAATGGACACGTTGCCCGTGAAGCCGTTTTCGTCGAACAGCACCTCTTTGAGTGCCACAGTTACGCGCTCACCGCCACTTGTGCCCGGTTTTTTGAACACCGGCGGCAAACTAACGGAGGCTTCCGCCACGGCAACGCCTTTCCACATATTGATAACGTCTTTCCCGCCTTGCGAAAAATATTTTTCGGGGAATTTCATCATCGAGGACGTTTCCGTATCGCTCTGGTCTAAGGTAGCACCTTTGAGCGTGAAGATTATATCTTTCAGCCCTTTGATGGCAAACGACTGATTGATGCCCAGCGACACCACGTAACTGTCGAAATTGCTGAACTGCATCTCAAAGGGCACTTGCAACTGCTCACCGGAGGGATTGCCCTGCGCATCCACCGGAATAATCTTGTCGGAAGTAACCACCCACGCCATTTTGACATCAAAGTGCTCAATGCCCTCGCAGCCAAAACTTACCGACGAGCCTTCACGGATTACTATCGTGGCGGTTTTGCCAATGTCGCGTCGCACGGGGGCAATTAGCGTCAATTTGCCTTGGGTGCCTAAGCCGCCGTCGTCGGTTAGGGTTGCCTCGCCTTCAAAGGCGATTTTTTGCCCGGTGTCTTTGAATTTAAACGCGCAAATGGCGTGAATTTTAGGATTAGATGTCTGGTCGTCAAAATCCACATAATCTATAATTAACTTGTAATCACCTTTTTTGATGCCAACAGGCAAAGGCAACTCGCCGTCGGTCAATAACTCCGTTAGCGATTCAATCCATGCGCCTGCTTGCTCTACGGCATCCGCCACCGCAAGCGCATCATCAATCTTTTTCTTCGCCTCCGGCAAAATGTTGTCAACAGCGGACCAATCAATATAATC
>BNTR01000014.1 GCA_025996755.1 Bacteroidia bacterium | reverse complement strand
ATCTGCTGATTTTCTTTCAGTTCAACAGTCTTCAAATCCAGATAATCGGAGAGGCTGCCGACATACACCGGAACCCTCTGTGTGAGGTATCCCATGCACGACACTTCCAGCATATAATTCCCCGACTTGACACCGGCAAGCGAGAAACGCCCGTCTTCGTTCGTAATCGTTCCGAGCACAAAAAGACTGTCCTTTTCGGTCTTGACCACGACGTTGGCAAACGGCACGGCTGTTTTGTCAAATTCGCTTTTCACAATCCCCGACAGCGTCACCTGAGCCTGCGCGCTCACTGCCGCGACACACAACCCAATGGCAACAAGCCTGCAAAGCCTTTTTCTTTGTTTATTGAAACAATTCATGTTTTCTTCTTTCAAGCCGCAAAGGTAAGACTTTTATTTAACTTCACCAAAGGGGACAAGCAGTTGCATGTGAGTAAATTGATTTTTAAGTATGAAAAAATCAGATAATTTTTATTTTTTAATACTTAAAAGTCAAAATAGTCGGAAAAATTGTTGTTTCAAAAAATTGTTGTACTTTTGCATTTGACAATTAAGTGTAAAAAAGTCAGGAAATTTTTATTTTTTAGTACTTAAAAATTATTATGCAAAGGAAAATCACAACAGAATTGCTTGCTTGGAAAAACAGCAAAGACCGCAAGCCGCTTATTTTGAACGGTGCGCGTCAAATTGGCAAAACGTACAGTATCGTTGAGTTTGGCAAAAAAGAATTTGCCGGTATGGTGTATATCAATTTGGAACGCAACGAGCCGATTCGTGAAATTTTTGACGGCAACATTTCTCCCAAAGCACTTATCCCTGCCCTCGAAGCAAATACAGGACAGCGAATTAAAGCAGGCGAAACGCTAATTTTTCTCGATGAAATTCAGGCTTGCGAGCGGGCTTTAACTTCGTTGAAATATTTTTGCGAAGATGCGCCTGAATATCACGTTGCAGCAGCAGGAAGTTTGCTCGGCGTGGCGGTGGCAATGAAACACAGAGAAAAATACTCGTTTCCTGTGGGAAAAGTGAATGAAATGTGTTTGTATCCGCTTGATTTTGAGGAATTTCTTTGGGCAATGGGGCGCGAAAAATTGGCGGAAATGATACGGCAGCATTATGAAAACAACGAGGCAATGGAACCTGTTTTTCATAAGATGGCGTTGGAATATCTGAAAAAATATCTCGTTATCGGCGGAATGCCTGCGGCTGTCAAAAGTTTTGCGGAAAGCGAAAGTTATCTGGAGGCAGCCAATGCGCAAACGGATATTTACAATGAGTACATTGCCGATACCGCGAAATATGCCGACCCTGCCACAAGCATCAAAATCCGCGCCTGTTACGACAGTATTCCCGCACAGTTGGCAAAGGAAAACCATAAATTTCAGTACAAAATGGTGCAGAAAGGCGGCACGGCAACTATTTTTGGCGTATCGCTCGAATGGTTGAAATTTGCAGGCATTGCGCTGAAATGCCAGAAAATCACACAGGGCGAAATTCCAATTGCGGTTTATCAGTATTTCCCTGATTTTAAGTTGTATATGGCTGATGTGGGTATGCTCACAATGAAATCGCAAATCCCGATACAGATGTTGCTTGCCGAAAACAACGAGGCAAACACATTTCTCGGCGCATTTACAGAAAACTATGTAGCACAGGCACTTACGGCAAATAGAAAGCCGCTTTTTTACTGGACAAACGACAATCAGGGCGAAATAGACTTTGTGTTACAGGAAGGCGTAAATGCCGTTCCGGTGGAAGTAAAACGCGGGATAAACACCCGTAGCCGCAGTTTGATGATGTTTATGAAGAAATACAACTGCCCTTACGCAATCCGCATATCGCAAAAGAATTTCGGTTTTGAAAACAGCATAAAATCAGTGCCGCTTTACGCAGTATTTTGCCTGAAATTTGATTGAACAAATTGCGCACGGTGAGTATCAAAAGCCTCCGCTTCTTGCGAAGAAAGTGGGGATTGTAGAATATCACTGAATTTTGATGCGGTTGCCCTGCACCCACCACCACCAATTCATCTTTTTAGGGGACTTCTAAAAAATTACCAAAGTTATTTCCGACCAATTTTTTCTATGAGATTTTCTTTTAGCCATTCGTTATACTGTTTGCTCAGAGATTTCAACACTCTCCAATTTTGAATATTCCCATTTTTTGATAAAGTCACATTTATCAAAGTCAATTCTGTTTTATTAGGGTTTATTTCTCTTAGCTCATATTTAATGTTTGCAATTGTGTCGCAGTATGTTAAATTTGGGATATTGCTATAAGAACGGATAATATTATCCGTTTGATAATATCCATCATCTTTAAAAAAGTGGGGAATCGGATAATATTCGCAATTATATCCAAGTTTCTTAATTGTACTGATTATAGAGTCTTTCGAGAGTTTTATCGTGTACGATTTACCAATATAAATTGAGCCTTGTGGCATTTCTGAACGTGGTGGCAGAGAAGTTGCACAAAACGCAAAGAATGCAACACCCATCAGAAAAATAGTCGCGTATGGTTTGATTTTATTTAATTTCACGATGGATAGATGGTTGTAATTATTTATTAAATAGTGGCTTAACGGTAAAATCAACAAAGCCCAATAATCCGAGTAATCAATCACTCGCCCGATTGTAACGAATGACACACTATTGATACTGTCAATGACAGGTGTCATAAGTGATGATTTCCATAGTAAAAAAAGAAAGCCCGTTGTCATTGAAATATAACGCTTTGTGATTGGAAACAAAAAAGCGACAAACATAGGAAAAATCAATAAGCCGGCAAAATCCGATAACTTTCCTGTCAAAAAATTGCCGTATTCATATTTCAAATACAAATCATTCAACATTAACACAAATAATCCGATGATAAAATAGGGATTAATTATTAACTCTTTCTGTTTCATATCATTATAGTGTTATCGAAACCGTTTCCCCCGCTTTGAGCGTAATCTCTACGATGTCGTCCGGCATCCGCAGTTTGAATGTATTGTCGGCGGTAGCCTTCAAAGTGACGGAGGTCAGTTTTTTATTTGCCCAAGTTGCCGATATGTCGGCACCGCCGCGTACCCGCATCCCGTCGAATGAGCCATCGGCAAAAGCGTCGGGTAAAGCCGGCAACAGTTCAATGACACCCGAATGGCTTTGCAGGAACATCTCCGCGATGCCGGCGCATCCGCCGAAATTGCCGTCAATCTGGAACGGCGAATGGGCGCAGAGAAGATTAGGATAAGTGCCACCCTTGTTCATATTGAAACCATTCTCCATGACCGGACTCAACAGATTGCACAACAGCAGATAGGCGTGATTTCCATCGCCCAGACGTGCCCAGAAATTGATTTTCCACGCGCGCGACCATCCTGTGCCTCCGTCGCCACGCGCGAGCAGCGATTGGCGGGCGGCTTCGGCTAAATCGGGCGTGCCCGAAAGCGTAATCTGATTGCCCGGATGCAAGCCGTAGAGGTGGGACACGTGGCGGTGATGCGGCTCCACCTCTTCATATTCTTCGAGCCATTCCATGAGCCTTCCATCGCTGCCGATTTGGTTGGGCGGCAGTTTTGCCCTTGCCACTTTCAAGCGGTCGCGCCAATCGGCATCCACGCCCAATATTTCGCTTGCCGTGATGACATTGCCGAATATCTCGCGGACTAATTGATTGTCCATCGTGGAACCCATACAAACGCTGGCTCTCGTTTTGGTGCCGGGCAAATAAAACGAATTTTCGGGCGAGGTGGTCGGAACGGTTACCAACCAGCCGTGTGCAGGCTCGGGTTGGAGTATATCCAGAAAAAACTGCGCCGAGCCTTTCAGCACCGGATAGATTTGTTGCAGATATTGCCTGTCGCGATTATAATCAAAATGTTCCCACAAATGGGCGCACAACCACGCACCACTCGTATTGGTCGCGCCCCACGACGGATGTTCGCCCGGAGCGGTGAAGCCCCAGATATTGGTGATTACGTGCGATACCCAACCGTCGGCATTGTAAAAGGCTTTAGCAGTCCGGCTTCCCTGCTCGGCAAGCGACTCCACCAACTGTATCAATGGCTGATGCAATTCGGCAAGATTGGTAATTTCCACAGGCCAATGATTCATTTGCACATTGATGTCGAGGTGGTAGTCGCCATTCCACGGTGTCTGAATGGTATTTGCCCACAGTCCCTGAAGATTGGGAGGCAGCAATCCGGGGCGGGTGCTCGAAATAAAGAGATAACGACCATACTGAAAATAGAGTTCCACCAACCCGTTATCGGCAGGACTATTGGCAAATGCCGCCAATCGCCTGTCGGTGGGGATGGTGTCTCTGTCCGGATGCGAATGCAGATTGAGGTGCGCCCGGTCGAAATAATTGCGATACAGTTTTGTGTGCTCCGCCTTGATACGGGCATAATTGCCGCTCATTGCCTGTTGCAGTAATTGGCTGCATCGCGATTCAAAAGCCGGATTCTTGTAGTCGGTAGCGGCAGAAATAAAGATAAATGCTTCCTTGGCACCTGTTACATTTATGCGGTTGTCTTTCCCTTTCACAACGCCTTTTCCTGCCACTTTCACTTTCACGCGGGCATTGTAGCGCATCCCTTTACCGTCCGTGCCGTTATTCAGTTGCCCGCGCATAAGCAATTCATCGCCGTCGAGCAGGGTCTCATACACTTGCGGACGATTCATATCTACGGTGAAATTCAAACATCCGCTACGGGATGCCTGCAAACGGACGACCAGCACATCAAGACCGAATGCCGCGAAATATTCACGGGTATAAATCACTCCGCCGGACTCAAACGAGGTGGTTGCCACGGCATCGTCCAGCGACAATTGACGGCGATATTTTTGCGGCGCGACCTTCCCCTGCGGATATTGGTAATCAATATGCAGATTGCCCAGCACTTCATAACTGCCGAAAGGGACGTCGCTTCCATTTCCGTGTCCCGAACCGGCACCCTTGCACACAAAAGTCTTGTATATCAATTTCTGCGCCTCCGAGTTTTTCCCCTCAAAAAGCATTTGCCTGATTTCCGGCAGGTATTTGGCGGCATCGGGATTATCGGCATCCTGCACGCCACCCGACCACAGGGTTATGTCGTTCAACACCAGCGTTTCCCGCTCAACGCCTCCGTCCGGCATCATTCCCAGCCGTCCGTTACCCAGCGGGAGAGTTTCTTCCCACTGTCCGGCGGGACGGTCGAACCAGAGTTTCAATCCCGCACTGTTTTCTGCTCTTGCACCGATACATAACAAGATGCCGATAGCGATAAGTTTTAAATTTTTCATCATATAATGTTTGTATATAAAATCAATTAATAATTTGCAAATTTACGACAATTTATTATTTCTACCAAATTATAGGTACTTTATGCAGGGTCGGTGGATTCAACTTCTAAGTGCGACAAAAAGTTCTACAAAGATAGATAAAAAACTTCAGTTGGAGATTTAAAGCCAAGTTTTTCTCTTGGACGGCTATTTATCTTCTTCTGTATCAGTTTAATATAATCGTATGAGTAGTTATCAAAATCAGTTCCTTTTGGGATATATTGGCGTATCAAGCCGTTAGTATTTTCATTTTGTCCGCGCTCATAAGAGGAGTAAGCGTGAGCAAAAAAGAAGTCCAAATCGAGTTTTTTAGCGATATATTCGTGCTCTGCGAACTCGGTTCCATTGTCGGCAGTGATGGAGTGGGTGTATTTTTTGTAAGCCCCCAGCAGTTTGTGTACAACTTTTGCCAGCGGGAGGGCAGATTTTCCTTCAGGCAATTTTTCCATCATTAAGAAGCCTGTTTGTCGCTCAGTGAGGGTAAGGATAGCTCCTTTGCCGTCTTTTCCGATAATTGTATCTATTTCCCAGTCGCCGAAAACGTGCGCTTGCGGGCGTAACGTTCTTTGCGTTCATCAGCCAACATTTGGGCGTGGGCAGGGGTATAATTGCGCTTGCCTTTATTGCGCGCAATTTCCCTGTAAACTGTACTGACAGAGGCGTTTACAATCTCTGCAATCTCCTTTTTCGAGGTACCTGTTTGCACTAATGCAAATATTTGGTACCTTTGTTCCTTGATTAGTTGTTTATATTTCATCAATACAAAAGTAAATAAATTAATCGGACAGAGGGAACTTTTCTCTCTGTTTTTTTACTTTTGTCGCTTTTTGAAGTTTTATTCTTCGGTCGTTGCTTTCTATTTACGAGCAAAATTTAGATTGCTCGTAATAGTGATTTTTCGCAGTTACTAATTGAACTTACCAAATTTAGTGGTGCGATTGCAGGTAATCAATAATTTTTATTCTAATTGCAATATTTCATCACACAGCCGCTGATAGAGCGGGTCGTCTTTCGCCGGACTTTGAATCCAATTTAAGCAGGCTTCGACCGTTTCCTCCGGTGCGTTGCCGAGCAAATAGTCTTGAATCACCACCAAACTTGCGATGGATGTTGGGTGGTTTTTTACAAAATCCTCTGCATCAGCCACTAACGCGGTGTCGGTTGTGTTTTTGTGTTCCTGCTTGAAATCGGTCAGCAAATTATTGACTTGGTTGCCGCGTATCCGAATTTGTTCGGGGTCGTTGACATCGCCGTACAGCGTGATTGTTTGACCATTTTGTGCCCACACCGTAACCCAATTGGTGCCCCTTTCAAAATAAATGATGACCGGTTGGAGGCTTTTGGACGATGCCGTGAATCGAAATCTGCCCTCTTTCATATAGACGGTTTCGATGCGCGGGGTGCTGTCGTGCCGTGTTACAAAACAAACGGTGGGGTTGGTTGCGCCTGCTATCCTGCCTTCTACGACGAACTCCTCCTTCTCTTTGCAACCGGCTAAGAGAAGGATACACAGTAGAATAATATGGACGTGTCTCGTTTTCATCGAAATATCGACCACAAAGGTAAGCATTTATTTTAACAGTTCCTAATATTTTATGTTAAATTTTCGCTTTTTGCTGAAATAATTTTCTTTTGCAAGTCTTCGGCAGAGATATTTTCCTCCAATTCGCCTCTCTGAGCCACTGATATGCTGCCCGTTTCTTCGGAAACGATAATCACGAGGGCATCCGTTTCTTCGGACAGTCCAAGTGCCGAACGGTGGCGCAGACCGAGGTGCGGCGGGATGTCTTGGCGTTGTGAAACGGGCAAAATACAGGAGGCAGCCTTGATTTTTTTGCCCACGATAATCATCGCGCCGTCGTGCAGCGGGCTGTTTTTGAAAAAGATATTTTTAATCAACTGCGTGCTTAAAATGGCATCGAGTTCTTCGCCGGTTTCAACAAATTTGTCTAACAAAACAGTCCGCTGAATGGCTATGAGCGCGCCCTCCTTGCGTTTCGACATATCCATCGATGCCATCACGATGGGCATCGCATACGACAGATTGCCGTCTGTGGTGCTACCCATTTTCGGCAGGAAAAACTTGATGAGAGCCATAAAGCCCTTGTGCGACCCCACCGCTTGTAGCAGACTGCGAATCTCTTTTTGAAACACGATGACCAACAAAATGAAACCGCCGCTAATCAATTTATCCAAAATCGCACCCATCAAACGCATATCCAGCACTTGCGAAATAACTAACCACAGCGCAACGAAAGCGAGCACGCCCAAAAAGATGGCAGTCGTGCCCGTTTTTTTCATCAGCCGATAAATCTCGTAGAGAAAAACCGCCACTAAAAGAATGTCGATAGCATCTTTGATGCCAAAATGGTTCAAAATATTATTCATCATTGTTTATATTGTCAGAAACGGTGCAAAGTTAGGCAAAAACTCCGTGCAAACCAAATTTTTTGCCGTTTTTTCGGAAGTTATCAATTTTGTCAATTCAATAAACTCCTCCACCGACAATTGCTCGGGGCGTTTGTCAAAAATGGGGAGTGCAAACAGTTCGTTGCCCTTGCCAAGCAGCGATTGCAGCCCGTTGCGCATCGTTTTGCGGCGTTGGTTGAATGCGGTTTTGACGATGGTTTTGAGGAGTGCCTCGTTGCAATCCAACGCTGTGCGGGCGTTGCGCGTCATGCGAATCACTGCCGAGCGCACCTTGGGGGGCGGGTCGAACACTTCCGGCTCGACCGTGAACAGGTATTCAATGTCGTACCACACATTCAGCAGAACGGTGATGATGCCGTAGGCTTTTTTGCCCGCTTTGGCTGCCAGTCGCTCGGCAACTTCTTTCTGCAACATCCCCGCGCAGCAAGGGATTTTGTCCCTGTAATCCAGCACTTTAAAGAATATCTGGCTGGAGATATTGTACGGATAGTTGCCAATCACGCAAAACGGCACAGCAAACAATTTGTCTAAATCCAACTGCAAAAAATCGGCTTCGATGATGCGCCCGTTCAGGTCGGGAAAGTGCGCTTTGAGGTAGGCAATGGAGTCCCTGTCCAATTCCACCACAGTCGTTTGCGCCTGCGGCAGAAATTGCGTCAGCACGCCCGTGCCCGCGCCCACTTCCAAAATCGGCAGTCCCGAATACTCGGAAATCGTGTCGGCAATGCGCTCGGCAACGGTCAAATCTTTCAAGAAATGCTGTCCCAAACTTTTTTTAGGCGTTATTTCGCGGTGGTAGCTCATATTTTTTTGCACCAATGTTAGTTTGCGCCAAACTCCATCAAATAGGCTTTGATGAAGTCGTCGATGTCGCCGTCCATAACTGCCTGCACGTTAGAGGTTTGCCAATCGGTGCGGTGGTCTTTCACGCGGCGGTCGTCGAAGACGTAGGAGCGGATTTGCGAGCCCCATTCGATTTTCTTTTTGCCCGCTTCGATGGCGGCGGAGGCTTTGCGGCGGCGTTCCAATTCCAGTTCGTAGAGTTGCGACTTCAAGAGGCGGATGGCGTTGTCTTTGTTGCCAAACTGCGAGCGCGATTCGGTGTTTTCGATGGAGATTTCCTTCATTTCGCCCGTGTCGGGGTCTTTGTATTTGTAGTGCAAGCGCACGCCCGTTTCCACCTTGTTGACGTTCTGCCCACCCGCGCCGCTCGACCGGAACGTATCCCACGTGAGGTCGCCCGGATTGACATCAATCTCAATCGTGTCGTCCACCAGCGGCACCACCGCGATGGACGAAAAAGAGGTCATCCGCTTGCCCTGAGCGTTGTAGGGCGACACGCGCACGAGGCGGTGCACGCCGTTTTCGCTTTTCAGATAGCCGTAAGCGTAATCGCCTTCCACTTGAATAGTAACCGTTTTTATGCCCGCGTCGTCGCCGTCGAGCCAGTTGGTGACTGTCACTTTGTAGCCTTTGCTTTCGCACCAGCGGTCATACATCCGGTAGAGCATCTCCGCCCAATCCTGCGCTTCCGTGCCTCCTGCGCCGGCATTGATTTTCAACACCGCGCCCAGATGGTCTTCTTCGGAGCGCAGCATATTCTTCATTTCGAGGTTTTCGAGCAATGCGATGGCGTGTCGATACGCCTCGTCCACCTCTGCCTCGCTGGTGATGCCCTCTTTGTTGAAGTCGAACGCCAACTGCAACTCGTCGGCTGCCGCTTTCACCTCATCATAAGCCACAATCCACGCCTTGATGCCGCGCACAACCTTCATTTGCGCCTCAGCACGCTTGGCATCTTCCCAAAAATCGGGTGCCTGCGTGCGCAATTCTTCTTCCTTTAATTGGATAGTCTTCGTGCTGATGTCAAAGGTACCCCCTCAGCGCGGACTCGCGCTCCAATACTTCACGTAATTGGTCTGCCGTTATCATTGTCATTTTTTTATTAGTTCGGGCGCAAAGGTACAAAAAATATACGATTATCCGCAATCAATTTTTTTGCCGTTAGGCACAAAATCCCAATTAAAAACAACCGCCCGAAAGCACAATCTTTCGGGCGGTTGAAAATTCCAATTGTAGAGACGCGGCGCGCCACGTCTCTACGGTGCAGCGCGGACGCTACACCGAACAAGGGGGTTCATATTTTTTTATTTTAAAATAAAAATAAATGCCACGTCAATCCGCTTAATTTTTTACTCGCATATTCGTTCGATGATTTGCCTGCTTTAAGATACACTTTGTTCCATCCTCTTTTCAGAGATAGATTAAACTTCCCATTCCGTATATCACCATCTACTTCTTTTGATAATGAACCGGTTATGTTAACATCGCTATCAACATACCAGAATTCCATGCGTGCGTTATCTTTACAATATAGCAAGTTACCTACTGACCCTCTATTAGTGCTATATGCCCCAATAGTTTCGAAAGAAACAAATTTAGCATTTACATTGCTTACCTGTACTCCTCCGCTTAGACCATCCACTATGGGGCGGAGATGTTTATCCTCTACTATTAACGGTAAATTGAGTATAAACCTACCTTTATCGTAGTCACCTTTCGCTATCTCATACCATGTATAGCCGCTATATCCACGAGTAGAGAATTCCATTTTTACTTTATCAATATCCACCTCGTCAGCTTTTATCCCCGGAGGTAAACTCACAGCAGTTGCCTGAATCACACCGTCATCACTGTTATCTTCTTTGTTGCAACTTGCAAAAAGTAACCCTGCACAAATACAGGCAGTTACATTGAAAAAATCTTTTTCATTTGAAATTTTGTTTTACGTCCGTTCCTTAAACAGACCTTTAATTTTAAAAATTTATTTTTTTGTCCTGAATATTCTAATACACACATAAAAAAAGCGCGGACAAAACTCTTGTTTTCTATCCGTACTTCGAGGTTCTCGACTACCTATTAACTGCCAAATAAAAATGAGTAGCCCACGCCGCAACGCGAACGTCATCACTTCTTACTTGTGGCAGTCCTCTGAAAGTGTCGAGTTTTCGAAGTACCAAAATAATAAGCTAAACGCTTTTTCCAATCTTAAAATGTGCGTATTAACACACCTATGTCTTCATAATCTCCTATTATTTAAATGGTTATCACTCGTATTCGCTCATTCATTCAAGCAAATATCGGCTGATATTGACTCCTTCATTAGCAGAGCAAATATCGGGTGCAAAAGTAAAACTTTTTTTTGAATTGGCAATTTTTTTTGCAGAAAAAGTGAAATTTAGTGGCACGATTGCGGATAATCATAAAAAATAATAATCGTGCAGACGACTATCCCAACAGTCGCTTGACTGCCTCCGAGATGGCGCGTCCTTCGGCTTTTCCTGCCAGCGATTTGGTGGCAACGCCCATCACTTTGCCCATATCCTGGGCGGAGGTGGCTCCGGTTTGGGCGATGACGGCTTTGATTGCCGCGTCCAATTCCGCCTGTGAGAGTTGCTGAGGCAGGTAGGCTTCCAAAACAGCCACTTCGGCGGTTTCTTTTTCTGCCAATTCGGGGCGGTTTTGTTCGGCGTAAATCGCCGCGCTGTCTTTGCGCTGCTTCACCATCTTTTGGAGGATTTTTACCGCCGCATCGTCCGACAGTTCGCCGTCGGCACCTTTGGCTGTTTTTGCTTCCAAAAACTCCTTTTTAACGCCTCGCAATGCTTCCAACCTCAACTTGTCCTGGGCGAGCATTGCCGTTTTGATGTCATTGCTGACTGTGTCAAATAAATTCATATCGTTTTCTTGCATTTGTTTTATGTGTGCAAAGTTAGTGAAATTTTTTGAACAATCGGCTACTCAACCTCAAATTTCGCAAATTTCAGAAGTAATTGCTTGCGCCCATTGTCGTCAAATTCGACGACGGCTTTGGCATCGTCGCCATCACCCAACAATTCGGCGATGATGCCTTTGCCGAAGCGTTCGTGGCGGACTGCCAGCCCGATTTTCAGATTGCCGATGCTTTGGTGGGAGGTGTTGGACGCGGTGGGGATGCGTTTAAGCTCTCTGTCGGAGGCTTGACCCGCCATCCCCTCGTCTTTCAGGGGTTTCTGCATCCAGCGCGGGACGACACTTTTTTCTGCCGCAAACGATGCCGGCAGTTGCAGAAAGCAGGGGTCGATGTCTTTGATGAAGCGGCTGGGGCGGCAGTCGGTGGTGGTGCCGTTGAGGAAGCGGTTTTTGGCGAAACTCAGCGTCAGGTTTTCTTCGGCGCGGGTTACGGCAACGTAAAACAGGCGGCGTTCCTCTTCCAATTCGCGCGGGTTGTCGTAGATGCGTCCCGACGGGAAAAGGTTTTCTTCCAAGCCCACGACGAACACGTTTTTGAATTCCAAACCTTTGGCAGAATGCACTGTGGTCATCACAACGTGGTTCATATCGGCTTCCGTTTCTTTGTCCTGATCGGTCAAGAGCGACACTTCGGCTAAGAAATCCTGCAATTTCACGGCTTCGTTGCCCTCCTCCATCCGCCGGCTGACGAATGAGTAGAGGCTGTTGCTTAACTCGTTCATATTCTGCACCTTACTTAGTCCTTCGGGCGATTTGTCTTCATTTAAATCGGCAATCAAGCCTGTGTTGCGGATGATTTCGGTGCTCAGTTCGTAGGCATTCATCGTTTCGTTGTCCTTCCGGAAACCCTCGATCAGTGCCTTGAAATCGGCTAATTTCTTGGCGGTGCCCTGGTTGATGTCCACTTGGTGGTGCGCGGGAGCGGACAAGACCTCCCACGGACTGATGCCCTGCGCGTTGGCGGCGGCGATGATTTTACTCACGGTGGTGTCGCCAATGCCGCGCGTGGGGTAGTTGATGATGCGTCGGAGTGCCTGCTCGTCCTGCGGATTGGCAATCAGCCGCATATAGGCAATCACGTCCTTGACTTCCTTGCGCTGATAAAACGACAGCCCGCCATAGACCCGATAGGGGATGTTCAATTTGCGTAGCGACTCCTCAAAAATGCGGCTCTGGGCATTGGTGCGGTACAAAATGGCAAAATCTTTGAACGCATAATTTTGGCGCATCTGCATCTGCTTAATCAGGCTGGCAACGTGATAGCCCTCCTCGTGGTCGTTGAACGCACTGAGGACGGCAATTTTTTCGCCTACCGCTTTTTGGGAAAAAACCGTCTTCGCAATCTGTTCTTGATTCTTCTTAATCAGTGAGTTAGCGGCATTGACAATGTTTTGCGTCGAGCGATAATTTTGCTCCAATTTGAAGAGTTTGCATTCGGGATAAGTCTTTTGAAAATTCAGAATGTTGCCAATCGTGGCACCGCGAAACGAATAGATGCTCTGCGCATCGTCGCCCACCACGCATATACGGTGGTGAGTAGCAGCAAGTTGCAGGATAATCTCGTGCTGCACGGGGTTGGTGTCCTGATACTCATCGACCAAAATAAACTGAAACTGATTTTGATAGCGCGCCAAAACTTCGGGATTCTTTTTAAACAGGGTATAGGTGTGGAGCAGCAAATCGTCGAAATCCAAGGTGTTAGCCGTCCGGCAGCGATTCCAATAGGTCTGATAAATCTCGGCGGTGGCAGGGCGTTTCACATAATTGTCGTGCTCGATTAACTCCGCGCTACGGGCATATTTTTCGGGCGTAATCAGCGCATTTTTGGCTCTGGAAATCTGCGCCTGAATAGCACCTGCCTTATAAATCTTGTCGTCCAACGCCATCTCCTTGATGATGGCACGAATGAGATTGCCCGAATCCTGCGCATCATAAATGGAAAAATCCGCCCGAAAACCAATCGCCTCCGCGTGGCGACGAAGGATACTCGAAAACACCGAGTGGAACGTCCCCATCCAAATCCGCCGCGCCGTGTCCTCGCCCACAATCTGCCCAATGCGCGACTTCATCTCCCGCGCCGCCTTGTTAGTAAACGTCAGTGCCAGAAGATTATACGGCGAAACACCCTGCTGCAAAAGATACGCCAATTTGTAAGTGATGACGCGCGTCTTGCCCGACCCGGCACCCGCAATCACGAGCAACGGACCATCGTTGTAGAGCACGGCGGCGCGCTGCCCTTCGTTGAGTTCGTTTAAAAATTCGTCCATTTGTGTTTTGAAAAGTGTGCAAAGGTAGCATTTTTTTTGAAAATACCACAAAGATTTGGTCAATAAAAAAAATAGTTGCTACCTTTGCCGCAATTCCAAGCACAACATAGCGATGTTGGTTGAAAGGACATAATTAAAAAGTAGCATAACGCTATATCTTGTCGTTGAAACGTGAGAAATTTCAAAAGAACCAAGAATATCAGTGTAATGCTCGTAGTAATGCGGGCTTACTCATTCGGTTCAATGATAAATTCTCACGACCTCAACAGAGGGTTATGATGGATACACTGTATCTGCAAATGGAAAAAAATCCATGGACTATTGTTGTTGACAGCGACCCACGCGGGGCGCGTATCTTTTGGCGTGTGATTTCAAGCAATCCCGACCAAGTGAAAAACACGAATGAGCTGTATCTCACCACAACTCCCTACGAGGAAACACGCTCGTTCAACATTCTCGGTCTGAGCTACGAAAATTCACGTGATGTTACAGTCGAAATCAAGGTAACAAAGAGCGGTTATGAAGACCAAGTGAAGCGTTACAATGTTCGTCAAGCGATTGACCAGCAAGAAATTGGAGGCTTTTTTGAATTGGTGAAAAAGGAATGAATATTTGAAAAAGGCTCTATTTCAACCGCTCGCAGAATTGCTCTGCGGGCGGTTTTTCTTAATTGTTTCGTGGTACGCTTGCGGATTATCATAATTTTTCGTACTTTTGCACAAGAAAAATAAAAATACGCGATGACAGTTACAGAACGTTTTCTAAAATATGTGTCGTTTGACACGCAATCCGATGAAAATTCGGCAACGACACCGAGCACGCCGAGCCAATGGCTGTTGGCAGAGTGCCTCGAAGCCGAGATGGAGGCGATGGGCTTGGAGGATATTTCGTTGGACGAGCACGCCTATCTGATGGCGACTTTGCCCGCCACGACCGACGAAAAAGTGCCGGTTGTCGGCTTCATCGCGCATCTGGACACCAGCCCCGATATGTCCGGCGAGAATGTCAAGCCCCGCATCGTGAGCAATTATGACGGCAAAGATATTGTGTTGAACAAAGCCGAAAAAATCGTGCTCTCGCCAAATTTATTCCCCGAACTGCTGCACCACGTGGGCGAAGACCTGATTGTGACGGACGGCACCACCCTCTTGGGTGCCGACGACAAAGCGGGCATCGCCGAAATTATGACCGCCATCGACTATCTGAAAAATCATCCCGAAATTCCGCACGGCAAAATACGCATCGCCTTCAATCCCGACGAAGAAATCGGATGCGGTGCGCACCTGTTCGACGTCGAAAAATTCGGCTGCGAATGGGCATACACCATCGACGGCAGCGAATTGGGCGAATTGGAATACGAAAATTTCAACGCCGCCGCCGCCGCCGTCTGCATCAAGGGGCTGAACGTGCACCCGGGCTATGCCAAAGACAAGATGCTCAACGCCTCGCTCATTGCGCGGGATTTTATTGCTATGCTCCCCGATGAAGAAACCCCCGCCAACACGTCCGGCTATGAAGGTTTTTATCACCTCACCGGTATGAGTGGGACGGTGGAAGAGGCAACGCTTTCATATATCATTCGCGACCACGATGCCAAGAAATTTGAACAGCGATTGGCTGTGCTTCAAGCACTTACGGACAAATTGAATAAAAATTACCCCGCCGACACCGTCACGCTGCACATCAAGCAGCAATACCGCAATATGCGCGAGATTGTGGAGCCGCAAAAACACATCATCGACATGGCGAAGCAGGCGATGCTCGAAGCGGGCATCACGCCCGTTGTGCGTCCCATCCGCGGCGGCACCGACGGCGCACAACTATCCTTCAAAGGACTGCCCTGCCCCAATATCTTCGCCGGCGGGCTCAATTTCCACGGTCGCTACGAATTTGTCCCCATCCGCTCGATGGAGAAGGCGGTGGAGGTGATAATCAATATTGCAAAAAAAACTTTACCTTTGCAGAAAAAATAGGATGATAACGAATATCAAAATAGAAAATTTTAAGAAATTGGAAGCTATATCGTTCCCGTTATCTTCTTCTGTGGTGATTATCGGTCCTAACAATTCAGGAAAATCAACCATCTTTCAAGCACTATGCTTATGGGAGATAGGGGTAAGAAATTATATCGCAGCTAAAGAACAGGGAAAACTAAACAAAAATAAGCGAGTTACCCTCAATCGAAAGGATTTACTCAATAGCCCCATAGAAGATGCTCGCTTTTTGTGGACAGGAAAAAAAACTGCAAAAAAAGAAAAAGGAGATAATAATGTCATTATTGCTGTTGAATTAGATGGCGAAAATGAAGGAAAGCCATGGAAGTGTCGAGCAGAATTTTACTACAATAATACCGAATCTTTTTCATGCGATGTGAAAACAGGTTTAGAAGAACTAACGAAACTATATAACAATAACAATGGCATTCATTTTGGCTTTCTGCAACCAATGTCAGGTATTTCCACTTCCGAAGATAAATTGACAATAGGCTCAATTGACAGAAAATTAGGTGAGGGGAAAACGGCTGAAGTATTAAGAAATATTTGTTACGAAATTCTTTATCCGGAAACTGCTGCTAAAAATAATACGGATACGGAAGCAAATTGGAATAAATTAGTTGAGGTAGTCCGTTTGATGTTTGGTGCAAAATTAGAAAAACCGGAGTATATCAAATCAACCGGATTAATCAGTTTGGAATACATTGAAAATGGTATAAAATATGATATTTCTTCCGGTGGACGAGGTTTTTTGCAAACATTATTGCTCTTTGCTTATATGTTTGCAAATCCAAATGCAATCTTGCTATTAGATGAGCCCGATGCTCATTTGGAAGTAATCAGACAAAAGGAGGCATTTCAACGAATTAATGAAATGGCAAGTAAGACAAATTCTCAGCTCATAATAGCATCGCATTCCGAGGTCGTTTTGGACGAGGCGGCTGAAATATCTAATGTAATCGCTCTAATTGAAAACAAAGCCATCCCCTTAAATAGTTCCACTAACTCACAATCTATCAGACACATAAAAAAAACATTGACCGAAATAGGTTGGGAAAAATACTATTTAGCAAGATTAAAAGGGCACGTGCTCTATTTGGAAGGCTCAACAGACAGAGAGATGTTGTGTGTATTTGCTAATAAACTAAAACATAAAGTGGAACCATTGTTAAGAACTGCCAATATCAATTATACTGCCGATAATGTACCTAACACTGCGGTTTCAAATTATGTTTCATTACAAACCATTTTCCCGGAATTAAAAGGTTTAGCTTTATTTGATAGAATTGATACTAATTTGGATGCTAAAAGACCATTAAAAGTTATTTGCTGGAAAAAAAGAGAATTGGAAAATTATTTTGCAACGCCTGCAATTCTTATTGAACACGCGAAACTCTTACGACACGAGTATCCAAAATATACTCAAACGCAATTAGAAGACATGATGTCTAATGCCATTACAAAATACACCATTCCCGCCTATTTGGAAGATTTAGATGATGCGTGGTGGAGTGATGCTAAATTATCGGATGATTGGTTAGATAAAATTTTTCCTGAATTTTATAAACAATTGGGACTTGATAAAAATTCATTCAATTTCAAAAAAAACTATTATCAACTAATTACATTGATGGATTCCAAAAACATTGCACCTGAAATCACAGAAAAATTAGATGCCATTTATAATTTGCTAAAATAATAATGAAAATATGAAAACAACTCCATTTCACAAACAGCACCAACAATTGGGTGCAAAAATGCACGAATTTGCCGGCTATGACATGCCGATTGAGTACCCTACGGGGATTATTGAGGAGCACCACTGCGTGATGAACGGCGTGGGCGTGTTCGATGTGTCGCACATGGGCGAATTTTGGGTTAAGGGTGCGAAGGCTAAGGACTTTGTGCAAAAGATGGTGTCGAACGACATCGCCAATTTGCCCGTTGGGAAGGCGCAGTATAACTGTTTTCCGAACGCTCAGGGCGGCATTGTGGACGACCTGCTGGTTTATCACTTCGAGCCGGACAAGTATATGCTGGTCGTGAATGCCGCCAACATCGACAAGGACTGGGCGTGGTGCGTGAAAAACAACACCGAAGGTGCCGTTTTGAACAATGCCTCCGACAATATGTCGCAACTTGCCGTGCAAGGTCCGAAAGCCATCCTTGCGTTGCAAAAACTGACGGACGTGGATTTGTCCACCATCCCGTATTACAGTTTCGTAACCGGCAAATTGGCGGGCGTGAACGACGTGATTATTTCCAACACCGGCTACACGGGCTGTGGAGGCTTTGAATTGTATTTTTATCCCGAGCATGCCAACAAAATTTGGGATGCCGTGTTTGAAGCCGGTGCCGAGTTTGGCATCAAGCCCATTGGGTTGGGTGCGCGCGACACGCTCCGTTTGGAGGCAGGTTTCCCGCTCTACGGGCACGAATTGGACGACACCACTTCGCCCCTGCAAGCAGGTTTGGGCTGGATTACCAAGTTTGTGGACGGCAACAATTTCATCGCACGCCCCATTCTGGAAGCCGAAAAAGCGGCAGGCGTGAAGCGCAAACTCGTGGGCTTCGAAATCGTGGACAAGGGCATCGCCCGCAACGGCTACGAAATAGCCAACGCGGCAGGCGAAATCATCGGCAACGTCACTTCGGGCAGCATCGCGCCTTCGACCAAAAAAGGCATCGGCTTCGGCTATGTCAAAACGGAATACGCGCCCCTCGGCACCACCATCTATATCCGCATCCGCGATAAAAATGTGGCTGCCACCGTAGTGAAGCCGCCGTTCCGAAAATAATTAAGCGAAGTAGTTCAGCCCCATAATCTCGCGCACATCGCGCAGGGTTTTGCCTGCGCTTTCGCGTGCTTTGGCGGCACCGGCTTGAGTTACTCGGCGGAGGTAGGCGTTGTCGTTTTTGATGTCGTTGATGCGCTCGCGGATGGGGGAAGTAACTTTGATGATGTCCTCCGCCAACTGCTTTTTGAGGTTGCCATACCATTTTTGTTCGCCGGCATTCCACAAATGGTCGTAATGCGCAACCACTTCGGGCGTGGAAACGACCTTCAAAATCGTGAATAAGTTTTCGATGTATTCGGGTTTGGGGGTGTTTGCACCTTCGGGACCGTTGTCGGTGAGCGCACCCTTCACTTTCTTCTCAATCGTTTGAGGGTCGTCCACCAGATAGATGCAGTTGCCTTCCGATTTGCCCATCTTGCCGCTGCCGTCCAAGCCGGGAATTTTCACAAGGGCTTGGTCTTTCACGATAAACGGGGTTGGCTCCTTGAAATAATTGACGCCAAACCGATTATTGAAACGGCTGGCAATATGTTGTGTAAATTCCAAATGCTGCTCCTGGTCTTTTCCAACCGGCACATAGTCTGCATTAAATGCCAAAATATCCGCAGCCATTAAGACAGGATAACGAAATAGGCCGACATTGACATTCTTTGGTTGTTGTTTTGCCTTTTCTTTGAATGTTACAACTTTACTTAATTCAGCAATTGATACAAACGGACCAAATAATAGTTCTAATTCCACAATTTCCACAATTTGGCTCTGAATGTAAATCGTTGCCTTTTCAGGGTCTAATCCACATGCCAAATAGGTTGCAAGGATGTTTCGCACATTCTCTTGCATCATTTTAGGGTCAGGATGCGTAGTCATCGCATGCAAATCGGCAATGAAGAAGAAGCACCTGTTGTCTTTATCTTCCTGCATCTTCAAAAAATTAATCAAGGCACCATAGTAGTTGCCCAAATGCAAATTGCCTGTGGGACGAATCCCGCTCAATACTGTTTTCATATTATTAATTATTTAGTGTATGACTTTTTTGTAAGTGGTCATATCTACATTCATAACTTTATATCGGATTTTCCGTTATTTCCTGCAAGGGTACGGCTTTTATTTTTAAGATGTGATCCGCTTGGGATTCGAACCCAAGACCCCATCCTTAAAAGGGATGTGCTCTACCAGCTGAGCTAGCGGATCTCCTTGTGCTTTTTGAAAGCGAGTGCAAAGGTACGACATTTTTTTTATATAACAAGGGCTTTTGCCTATTTTTTTGACATTTGCTCAAAATTTATGCAATCCCAAACGAGAGCGTGCCCAAATAGGTGTAGATGCAACTGATGAAACCTATCACGAAGATGCCAACCACACAGAACACCAGACTTGCATTGTTGTAGCGATTGTTTTTGAACGTTGCCACCGCTTCGGCTTCCGGCTCCAAAATGAACATCGCCTTGATAATCAGCAAGTAGTAAAAGAGCGAAATCACCGTATTCAAGAGGGCGATGAAGACTAATATGTAGTGTCCCTGCCCGTATGCCGCCATGAAGATAAAGAATTTGCTGAAAAAACCTGCCAGCGTGGGGATGCCGCCCAGTGAGAACACCGCGAGCATCATCACCAACGCCAATTTGGGGTTGGTGCCATACAGTCCGTTGAACGCGGCGATGCGTGTGTCGCCGCCGGTTTGATTTTCCACCGCCGAGATGACGCCGAAGGCTGCCATATTGGAAAAGAGGTAGACCAGCACAAAGAAAATCGTGGCGACCATCCCTTGACCCGTTCCGGCGATAATCCCCAGCATGATATAGCCCGCCTGCGAGATAGACGAGAAGGCGAAAAAGCGTTTGATGTCTTTTTGGCGGATGGCAAACAGGTTGCCGAGCGTAATCGTGACGACGGTGAGCCACCAGATTATGTCCGTCCACACCCCTTGCAAGGGTGCAAAGACTTGATAGAGCGCGAAAATCAGCGCGAAAGCCGCCGCCCCTTTGGATGCCACCGACAGATAAGCCGTAACACTCGTGGGCGCACCTTCATACACATCTGCCGTCCACAAGTGGAAAGGTACCAGCGAAAGTTTAAAACCCAAACCGGCAAAGAAAAACACGAAGCCCGTGATAATCAATTCGTTAAAGCCTCGTGCAACCAGAACGTGCGCCATATCAGCGTAGTAGAAACTGCCCAGCGCGCCGTATAAAAACGACAAGCCGAAGAGCATGATTCCCGAACTCAACGCGGAGATAAACACGTATTTCACACCCGCCTCAGCCGAGCGTTCGCACGATTTGTTGTAGGCACACAAGCACGCCAGCGGCAGCGAAGCCGTTTCCATGCCGATATACAGCAGCATAAAATTGTTGGCGGAAATCATCAGATACATCCCCAGCAGCGTGATGAGCGTGATGGTGTAAAATTCACCCTGCCGCCCTGCCGTCTCTTTGGATTTTAACCAGCCGTTGGCTTGCAAAAACACCATCAGAGTGGTTACGTTCAGGATATTTTTCATAAAAACGGTGAGCGTCGAGCAGGTAAACATCCCGCCGAAAGCCGTTTCCGCGCCGCCGCGAAAGAGCGGACAAAATGCTTCGACAAATCCATACGCCGTGAGCAATGCAAACAACGTTACAGCCACTCCCTGAAAGTATCTTTTCCCTTTCCGAGAGCCAAAAGCGTCGTATAAAAACAGAAAGACAAACAGAATCACCAATCCTATTTCCTGTCCCAAATACAAAAAGTTACTGAAATCCATATTATATATTTATTTTCTCAATTATTGGTACCAAACTGTTACTGATGATGTCGGCAACGCCCGAAGGGTAGCATCCGATGAACACGATTGCCACAATCAAGCCCACCAGCGATACTTTTTCATACCACGCGGCATCCGTCAATTGCTCGTGTTCGGGGTTGTGAACGGGTCCGTAGAGGATTTTCCCAACCGTGCGCAGGATATAAACCGCCGTGATGACAATCGTGCAGCAGGCAAAAATCGTCAAACTGCGGTGGAATAAATCGGCGTGTTGGAACGCCCCCACAAATATCGTCATTTCCGCCACAAAGCCGCTCAATCCGGGCAATCCCAGCGAGGCAAAACCTGCCAGCACGTATGCCACAGAGGCAAAAGGCATGATTTGCATCAGCCCGCCCAACTCGCGAATGTCGCGCGTGTGGGTGCGCCCATAAATCAGCCCGATAATCGCGAAGAAGAGTGCCGTCATCAACCCGTGCGACAACATCTGCATCACCGCGCCCGTCATCGCCGTTTGATTCATCATCAAGAGCGCAAAAAGCACCAATCCGCAGTGCGACACCGACGAATAGGCGTTAATATATTTCAAGTCGGTCTGCACCACGGCACTCAAACCGCCGTACACCACACTGAACCCTGTTAATATCAAGAATATCCAGCCCAATTCGGTTGTCGCTTCGGGCATCAGATACATCGCAACGCGGAAGCAGCCGTAGCCTCCAAGTTTCATCAAAACCCCTGCGTGGAGCATCGACACCGCCGTGGGCGCACTCGCGTGACCATCGGGCGACCAAGTATGAAAGGGAAACATCGCACCCAACACGCCAAAGCCCAGAAAAGTGGTTGGAAACAGCCACCGCTGGTATTCAATCGGGATATGGAGTTGCGCGATTTCCAACAAATTCATCGTAGAATGACCGGCGGCGTAATAAATCCCAATGATGCCAATCATCAAAAACGCCGAGCCGCCCATCAGCATCAGCGTCAGTTTCATCGCCGAATATTCCTTGTTTCCTGTCCCCCAAAGCCCTATAAGCAGGTACATCGGTATCAGCGCGACCTCGTAAAACATAAACATCGTGAACAAATCGACGGAGATAAAGAAGCCATACACCCCCACCGACAGCAGGCAGTACCAGATAAAAAACTCCTTCGCCATCTTCATTTTCCACGACGAAAACACGCCCGTGAACACGATAATCGACGACAGCGCAATCATCAGCACCGAAATGCCATCCACACCCACCGCGTAGGCGATATTCAGCGGCTCATACCACGTGGCGGAAGCCGTAAACAGCATCGTAGCCGCATTGCCCGCCGCGCGTTCCTGCAAAAAAAGCGTGGCTAAAATGCCCGTAAGCACCACCAATACAGACGCTCCGGTGAGCATAACCGCCCGAATCGCCTTCATTTCTTTGCACAAAAACAGAGCCAAAATCATCAGCACCGGCACTGCTACAAATAGAGATAAAATATTCATTATACCATTTATTTTTTTTAATTTATTGGACCATCCACTGCTTTACTCCAACCAATACCCGAAACCCATATTAATTTTCCGTTGCTCCAAGTATTCTTGCTTATTATCTGGTTTAACAGCGACTTCAAATTACCCGAATGTAAACCCGCTTCGGAGGCTTCTGATGTCTTGATATGAGATGCCCCCTGCTCAAAGCGTGACGGCGTGGTGTCTATATCAAACGTATTGTTTATTATGATTAACTTGTTAATATCAAACCCGCTTTCGACGACAAATGGGCGCACTTTCCTGAACTCATTGTGTTCAATCGTGACGGAATATGCCGTATTTGGCTTTATCTGAATCCCCTTGGGATAGCCTTCAAAAGTTGAGTTTTGGATTGTCAGATTGCCCGTCAAGTCGGTTTCTATAGCCGTTTTAGCGATTTCATCATCTGGCAACGGGTTTCCGGTATATACAAATGTCACACTGTCAATTGTTCCCTTATGTGCAAGCAGCGCACCGTATTGGTGGGTGGTAGAAGTTCGGACTTCCACGTTCCTGAGCGTACCGTTCAACACCATATTCTGATTGTTATTCGCGTAGTTCACAATAATCGCCCCTCCGACACCTTCTACGGTCACATTTTCAGGGATAGTAAACGGAAATGATTCTTCCCACTTGCCGGTCAGTTTAATCTTTCCACCACCGATAGGGACTGAATTAAGAACTGCAAAAATTGACATTGACCCCGCGGAGCTTAGGATGTTGCCGTTGACAGAAGCCAACTTACTCCATCCCTTATCATAGATGTTGCCCCCGCCGTCAATGACGTTCACACCTCCGGCGAGTACATCCCAACTGTCGGAAGAGCCGGTGCTAAAACTAACAAAGTTGGAATTGCTAATCGTTCCAGTTGCCGTCTGTTCAAAAGCAACCCCGATTGATTTTATACTATTCCCCCTGCCATAAAAAGTGCACCCGTCAATGGTCACCTTGCTACTGTTACTCACATGGATTCCCCATTTGTTGAAAAACACAGAGTTTCTTACCGTCAATTCGCCGTAGGAAAGTTTTATCCAATAATCGTCTTCATTTGCACCTTCGAATGTTACATGGTCAAGCATCAATTTTCTGCCGTTGACTATTTCAATTTTTCCTGCAATTTTTGCCACAACCTCGTCTATTCCCTTGATAGTAAAGTCTTTGTTTATCTTAAGTGGGCTGTAGACGGGATATGTTCCGCCCTCAAGAAGCAAGCCCGCGCATCCGTCAATCATTGATTGCGTTATCTCCTCTTGGTTGTTGAGATAACGCCAACCGGTGGGTGGTATCACCGTTACCCCGCAGGTAGCCTCGTATGTTCGCCCGTTGGAACCTACCGAAACGATGATTGTATCTGTTCCCGGTCTTACCGGCATTATTCTGCAATTTTCGCCGGTGCCGACTATTTTAAAAATAGTTTCGTTGAGTTTTGTCCGCCATCTCATTGTCTTCACAGCGTCGGCTTTCAGTGCCTGCGATAGTTTGACGGTTATATCCTTTGGTTCGTAGTAACCCAACGTCAGTCCGTCGATAAGTTCCACATCAGCCTCCCAATTAGGCTTGATGACGGGGGCGGCGGTGCCGATGTGACCAAAGAAGAATCCAAAGAGCACACCCCGTGGGGCAACACCTGCGGTATATATTCTGTTTCCCTCCTGATGAGAAGGATTGGATGCGTCTTGCTCCAAGGCATATACCGGAGTAAGCATTCCTCTTTTAGTATCATACCAACCATACACGTCGACATCGGAGGATGTCGAAGAAAAGCGCGGGTGATACTCTTCGGGGATTGTGGTTTGCAATGTGCCATCGGCACCTATATTTACATATTCGTTCCCGATATTGGCTTTTAAAAAACTGTCCATATCAGACAGCACCTCCTGCGCGCCCGGCGAATTGGTCAGATGATAAAGTTTTAAAAATGCCTCATAGTTGTATCGCACTTCAAATATCTGCCGATACAGGGATAGATAGCCATTCAGGCGCATTCGGGCAGCCGGAACGGAAGTCCATTTTTCAATATCCGCGGCGAATCTTTCCATCGCATTTCCCCTGGTGGCGTGTTGCCAACCCCATGCAGGGTCGTCGTTCCAATAGCGGTCAATCGCCAAAACAACACCGGCTGTGGCATGGTCAGGGCGCATTTTCCAAGTGCCATTATCCCACCACCACCAGTCATAGACGGTTTTGACACCATCGGTGTTATAGTCCGTCAAATCGGTTGCTGTTCCCTTACGGTAAACGTAGGGGCGCGACTCCCCAATTACGGTCTTAAATTGTTTCCATTTTTCCTGATACATCTGAAGGCTGTTTGCTTCGTCCACCTCATTGATGTTGCCGCCGCCTGTCCAAGCACCGGCATCCGACACACCCGCACGAAGTTCGTTGTCATCGGCGGCAGGTTCCTGCGGCAGGCTTCTCCAATTGATGACCACTCCCCCGTTTTCGAGCATTTCTTGTATCATGGCGGTTTCGACATCAACGTCGGCATCCCGCACCGGATTTTTATCAAGTTCCGATGTCGAACACGCGCACAGCCCTAATACAAGGCACAATGAAAACAATATCTTCTTCATCTTCTATATTATTTGGGGACAAAGGTACGAAGTTATTTTTTTATTTCCAAATTTTTTTTGCATTTTTTATGGTAAATCCACTAATTTATTGACAATGGCGTAAATAGTGAGCCCTGCCGTGCTGTGGATTTGCAGTTTGCCGGCGATGTTTTTTCGGTGGCTGATGACGGTGTGCGACGAGAGGTTTAAGGAGTCGGCTATCTGCTTGTTAGTCATCCCTTTAATGACGCATACGATGATTTCTTTTTCGCGCTGTGAGAGCGATTCGTGCCGCTTTTTGTCGCTTTCGTCGGCGAGCGGGTCGCGGAGCAGTTTTGCCAATTTTTCCTGAATTTGCTCAGCCGAATCGTAGATGGAAATAGCCTCGTCGTAGGTTTTCAGGGTGATGCCATCGAGCAAATTGTGGAGCAGCGCGAGGCATTTCACGTCCGGACGGCTCATTTCTTTTTTGATTGCCGGCAGGGAAATCATCGGGCAGGCAATCAGCAGTTCGGATTTTTGCCCGCTCGGCGATGTTTTCAGTTCGTCGAGGTCGGCAATGTCAAACACTTCCGTTGGGATGCTTTTTATTTGTTTCAAAACGGCGATAATGCCGCTGCGGAGGATGAGCGAAGGCTCTATAATCGTGATTTTGATGGGGCGATTGCTCATGCGGAGTGTTTGTGTTTACGTTCAAGTTTTTGGATGGCGGGCAAAAAAAGTCGGTCTTCCACCGCGTTGTGCGACTCAAAATCCTGCTCACAATTGAAAATATCAAACAGCACGCTGTTCATCTCGTTGGTGCTTTGGGCGGGATAATATTTGATGAGGATGTTCTTAAACTCCGTCAATCGGCATTCGATTTGCTCGTGCTGCTTGGAAAAAATGAGCGGACACGGCTCCGTTGGTTCATTTTTGAGCAGTGCCTTGACGTATGGGAACACCTTTTTATCCTCATAATTCATGTGTTTGCGCATCTCCGCCTCAAACTTGTCGAAATAGCCCAGCACGGCTTTGTTGAGTTCGTCCTGCCCCTCATTCAGCACCTGCGCCAACTTCCGGCGTATGTCGGGCAGCCGATAGTTGAGAAAATAGTCGTGCGAACAGTGCAAATAGTCCATCAGAGCCTCCGGCGACAGCGCATTGTCCGACATATTGATGACCGACAAAAACGTGTTGCCGTCCACCTGATTATCGCGACACACCTCCCCAATGCTCTTGTCGCCAAAGCCCAACGCGATTTTGAAGCGGCTCATAACAAGCAGCGCGGCATAGTTTTCGCTCACCAACCGGCTCATTGAGTCGCTCTCCTGATATTTTCCATTCATATATATATTCCTTATGGGCGCAAAGTTACGATTTTTTTTTCATTTTTGGCGCGCGGAAGTGCTTCATTCATAAACAACAAACCGCACCCGCGCCACGCTCATCGCCGTGAAAATGCCCAGCGCGTTGTCGATGAAACTCACCGGATTGGCTAAATCGGAGGAACTGACGCGCTCGTAGAGTTCGACGTACTCTTTATTCACCCTATAGACGTAGATGAAATAGTTGCCGGCTGACCTGAAATCCATCATCGACAGCGTGTGAGAGGACTCCTGCACGGGTTGCATCATCCTTCTTCTGAAATTGGTGTCAAACGCATTGGAGGACGTGTTGGAGGCATCCACATAGATTTGGTAGAAGCCGTTGTCGGGATTGTCCCACGAGAGGGTGATTTGCGTGGTGTCTGCATCCCAAAAGTAGCCGGAGGAGGTGCGTACGACATATTCCGGCTCTATTTTCAGTCCGGTCACGGGCGGTGGAATGGCGGTGGATGCCTTCACCGTTTTGCCGCGGTATTCAAATTGCAGGGTGTAGTCCTGTCCGGCGCGGAGGGTGTCTTCGCCCAATGTCAGGGAATAGGTGCCGACGGCGGATTCCGTCAGTTCCCGCTCATTGATTTTCAAATTCAAGCCGCCGACGGGCTTGGAAAGGATGTAATCGTCGCCCAAATACACCTCCATACTGTACAGTTTGACACTCACACCGTTTGTCCCCTCCGTCAAATAACCCTCCACGATGGGCATATCCGTGTTCACCTCCCGCTGCATCAAATCTTCCCCGCAACCGCCAAGCAGAGCGCACACAAACAATAAAACAACACTGTATTTTCTCATATCAGGCACAAAAGTACAAAACAATCTGAACCGGGGCAAAAGTTTGGGTAAATTGCAGAAACAAATTGGTTTTCGGTGAAACGCTCTCACCGGTGGAGCAAGCCTGATTTTCCGAATTTTGCAAAAAAATCTTCAAAATTATTTGCAACAATTCCAAAATAAATTCATAACTTTGCACTCCTAAAATAAAAATGAAATGCAATGACTTAGAAAATTTAAAATTATAAAATATTAAATAAAGAGCTACGCTCTTATTCTCAGACACTTAAAATCGCCAAATTTGAAGTTCTACATAGAGAATAAGTTGCGAAGGTTCACGTCCTTGGGGCGTGAACTGTTCGTTGCTTATTTTGTAGAAAGGCGTTTGGCGATGCCGAAGTGTTAAATAAGCATTCACACGAGCAGTTCGACGCTTTTTTTGTTTGCCGATGAGTTTAAGAGTTTGAGCCACAAACTTTTAAACAAATGAAAACAAAAAACACATTGCCATTTTTGGCTGTCGGAGTGCTTTTCATAGCACTGAGTTTATTACTTTCCTTTGCGCCCGGCGTGGCGCGCGGTTGGGGATTGAATTACATCGCCTGTTTCGACCCTTGGGTCATCGGCTTGTTCTACCTTTTATTGGTATGTTTTTGTCTGCCGCAAAGCAATCAGTATTTTGTGGTTCAAATCACTGCCCTAAGTCGAAAATCCATCATTTCGACGCTACGAAAACACCGTTATCTGCTGTTTGCCGTCCTCAGCATTGCCGCCATTGGCGTGTTTCACCTGCTGCAAGTCAAATATTTTTTATTGGGCGACACAACACTTCGCCCCGACCAAATTGAGACCGGTAATGTCATCGACCAATCGGATGGTTTGTATCACTGTAAAATTGAAATGTTCACGAAGCCAGCCATACGAGTGGCTCAAAGACCACATAGTGTAGTATTCATCAAAACATTCAGGGTCGGTCATCCACTTACCGGTCTCAATTTGGTCGGGGCGAAGTGTTGTGTCGCCCAATAAAAAATATTTGACTTGC